>JAAZIG010000034.1 GCA_012510325.1 Bacillota bacterium | reverse complement strand
GGGCAGGGTTATGCTTTTTAAAAGGGGTAAATTGTTTTCTTTCTGATGTTGTCAAAGATGGCGTGTATTATTGCTGCTGGCAGATATAATAAAATCGACAGCATGATGGAAATTTCATAGAATAAACTTGTCTTTCCGGAAGGCTTTCCTTTAAAACGATCACAAAGGGCGCTATATGCCATACCGTATATATTACCCACATTCATTATTCGAATGATCGCTAAAATAACCATGGCGCTTTCTTCGTCGTATTCATCAATAAGCCTTTGCCAGGATTTTTGTGAAACCTTTCCGTTATTATCTGTATAATGCTGTGCAAAGAATATGCCGACAAGTTCGTTTCCCGGGATGGTTTCTGTATCACCGCTTAAGATAGCATTGATTTCTTTTATAGTCATCCCTTCCTCTAAAGCGAATTTTGTATGGGCATATGAACATGCTTCACAACCATTAACTTCGGTAACTGCTAACATAATTCTCTCTCTAAATTGAAGGGATATAAGTTCTTTCTTACGATTTGACATAAAGTATTTACCGCTTCTAAAGGCAAGCACAAGAGCTTTATAAAAGTCGCTGTGGCTGTAAATCTTTTTGTAAAATTTCTTCTCCACGTTTTTAGCTCCTTTTTAATCCAGGTGGTGATCAATAAAAGTTCTAAAAGCTTTTGGCATTAGCTCCAAAATGTTCGAAGGCTATAGTATCATTATATCAAGGTGCATCGCAATCTGCTCAATGTCGCAAACTAAACCCAGTGTCCGCACACTTATTTTATTGCCACTCATCCTAGAGGTGTTATTCGGCAGTAGAGCCTCATCGGTTGTATCCAGCTCTCCTGGATTGATTGCTGGCTGCAGTAGCGGTGCAAAGCGCAGGCTTTGGTCCGAAGTAAAGTGCCAGCGGATGGCAAGCTCACGCTTAGATCCTTAATTTTCATATAGCGCAAAGAGTTGTACAGCTAGGGTTTATTATAAAATATGGACTTGACCTACAGTAATAAAGGTTTATACTGTTCCTACAAAAGCGAGATGAATTCTTTAACGGTTAGATCCGCATCATTTAGTATTTTTTTAGCAAACCCGGGGCGTAATTCGAGGTGATCTGGCACTGTTACAGGGGGCAATTCTCCACTTTTATCCTTTAGCCTAATATGGCTTCCCTTTGCCTAACTACTACATACCCAATTTTTCAAGGGCCCGATTGCAATTCAGCCCTGAAACCACGGGTGGTTTGGGGGTCATCTCTCAAGTACCACATTGCCTACAATTATACTACCAATCGGATTTTCTTCTTCATCTATACATAATTCTATCGCTTCTTTTATATTTTTTAAGGCTTCATCTATTGTTTTCCCCTGGGAATAGCATCCCTTAAACATCGGACAAGACACAACACACCCATTCCCATCTTGTTCTATAATAACGGGGTAGTTTTTCAGCTTAACCACCTCTTTATACGATTGACTTCACTTTTCATATAGGGCTTTGATTGCATCAATCTAGGTTGTTTAATATGGTGGAGGCGGCGGGAATCGAACCCGCGTCCGAAGGTCAGGCTACAGGAACTTCTACAGGTTTAGCTCCGGTTTTGTTCTCGCAGCGCCGGCTCCCCGGAGCGGGATTCGCCACTGCCATCTCCGTTGTATTTCCCCCTGCAGCGGTGGAGCATCCGCTTACAGCGGTAGACCGGTTTGTCGACGCCCCTGCTCCCGCCCCCGGCCGGGGAGGGAAGGGACGCACTGCTTAATTAAGCAGCGTAAGCTAAGTTATCGTTGGCGTTTATAGCCGTTCCATGTTTTTACCGGGACCATGGTCCCGAACCTGCCGCTCCTGCTCCCACAACCCCCGTCGAATCCTTACGCCCCCATGACTTTGACATCTGTTGCTCTCTGCCTATATTATAGCCGATCCGGCAGCAAAAATAAACTGCCCGCCGGCGCCTATTGGTTCTGCATTCTCTCCTTGACGGCACGGCCCATCTCCCGGCGCTGATCGCGCTCGGCGATGGAGCGCCGTTTATCATAAAGATGTTTCCCCCTGGCCAGGCCCAGCTCAACTTTGACCAGCCCCCGCCGGAGGTAGATTTTCAGCGGAACAAGGGTGTAGCCCTTCTGCTGCACCTTGCCGGCAAGGCGGCCTATTTCGGATTTGTGCATCAACAGCTTGCGGGTGCGCCGGGGCTCGTGGTTAAACCGATTGGCCGGATCGTACGGGCTGATATGCATATTGAAAAGATAGAGCTCGCCCCCCTCAACACGGGCATAGCTGTCCCGCAAATTCACCCTGGCGCCGCGGACAGATTTCACCTCTGTGCCCTTGAGCACGATCCCGGCTTCATAGGTCTCTTCAATATGATAATCATGATAAGCCTTGCGGTTGCGGCTGATGAGCTGCTCCATGATCAGGGTCCCCCCGTATTAATCTCCTCGCTTAACACCTTTTACTTTCACCTTAACAGACCGGCCGGTTCATCTCCCTGTCGGCATTGGTGATCATAGCATCCGGGAGATCGCTCCGTCAAGGATAATCGCCTATTATTTGGTTGAAATTGGCCCTGTCCCCTTTTATGTGATATATATTTAACGGATGCCCATTTGGGACAAAGGAGGTGTAGCCATCTCCGTCGCGCTGCTCATTTTGGCATTGGCGCAGCTGTTGCTGCTGGGCTGGGGTTTTCAGTCCGGCCTGCAGATCGTCTCCGGAGACCCCCAAGAAATCCGTCTCCCGCTGCCGGCAAGGGTTGTCCTCAGCCTCTCCCTGCTGTTAAGCGCTCTGCTCACCACTTTGAACCTGCGCCATCCTGCCGTCTATCTGATCCTTGCGGGAATGCTCTTCTCATTTTTGGGAGATATGTTTAATGCTGCGGTAATCCCCCTTCCGATACCGCGACTCGGAGGAATGGCCGCCTTCGCCATCGCCCACCCCTTTTATATCGCCTCTTTTTCCTGTTTGCTCAAACCCACCGCTATCATAACCGCATCTTTATTTTGGACGGCTCTGGCCGCCTTTGGGCTGTTGATAGCGATCGGCTGGCATTTTTTCCTCCGCAATCCGGAGATCTTGCCGGCCATGAACGCAGGCTCGCTGATCTATGCCCTTCTCATCGGCACCATGGCCGTTTTTGCCTTTGCCCTCGGTCTGAAGATGAGCGGCTGGTGGTGGATGGTTTTTCTTGGAGCTCTGCTCTTCTGTATTTCAGATATGATTATCGGAATCAGCGAGTTTGGCGGAGTTGCGCTAAAAAAACCACACCTCTGGATCTGGCTGACCTACATACCGGGCCAGATGGGGATCATTTACGGCATCTGGATGGGCTTGGCCATGTAACGCCGTCATCGTGGCAGGCGGCGCAAACAGCCGGAGATGCGTTACAGGATATTTGGCTATAAGCTTTTCGTTTACACAAGGCTCTGGGCTGGTTGGCAGCTTGACCCTGGCCTGCGGAAAAGCTATAATGAAGGCGAAGGGGAGTAACTGGCAGGATTATCCTGTCGATGGATCAACAACCCGGTAGTGATACCTGGTCCATCACTTGTCTTGGTTCAGACAAGCAGCCAGACCTTTAACGCGATCCGCTGTTAAAGGTTTTTTTATATATTCGAGCGGGTTAGCGCTTTCAAGGAAGGGGACAACCCTATGAAGACCAAATGGCATACCCTTAGCGCCGAGGAGACCGCAGAGCTGCTCGAGACCGATTGCGCCCGGGGTTTGACCCAGCTTCAAGTCGGCGAACGGCGGCAGCAGTACGGGCTGAACAAGCTGCGCGAGCAGAAGGGAACGACTGTCTGGGTGATGCTTTTCAGCCAGTTCAAGGAATTCCTGATTCTGCTGTTAATTGCTGCAGCGGTAATCTCTCTGGCCATCGGGGAAACCGCCGATGCCGTGGTGATCCTGGCTGTGGTTCTGCTCAATGCCGTTCTGGGAGTAATCCAGGAGTTTAAAGCGGAAAAATCCCTGGCCGCCCTGAAGACGCTGAGCGCTCCGGAAGCAAAGGTGATCCGGGAGGGAGCTCTATTCGAGCTGCCGGCCTGTGAGTTGGTCCCCGGCGACCTGATCCTTGTTGAAGCCGGCGATCTTGTGCCCGCTGACGGCCGCCTCATCGATACAGCCGGCCTCACCGCCGATGAGTCCGCCCTGACCGGCGAATCGGTTCCGGTGGAGAAAGGAGCCGCTCCCCTTCCCGGCGAAGTGTCGCCTTTACCCGAACAAAAAAACAGCGTTCACCTGGGCACGATCATTACCGGCGGACGGGGCCGGGTCCTCGTCACCGCTACCGGAATGAACACCGAAATCGGCCGGATCGCCGGAATGATTCAGGAAGCGCCGGTGGAAAAAACCCCTCTGCAGAAAAAGCTGGACCACTTCGGCCGCAGACTTGGCTTGCTCGCTATTGTTCTTTGCGCTCTTATCTTTGCCCTTGGCCTTCTGCGGGGTCATGAGCTTCTGCCCATGTTTCTTACCGCCGTCAGCCTTGCCGTGGCCGCCATCCCCGAAGGACTGCCGGCAATTATCACCATTGTCCTGGCCCTGGGAGTGCAGCGCATGGCTGCACAGCAGGCCATTATCCGCAAACTTCCGGCAGTGGAAACGCTCGGGGCGGCCACGGTGATCTGTACAGATAAGACGGGAACACTGACCCGCAATGAGATGACTGTGCGTCAGCTCGATTACGGGAGCGGGGCTATCACCGTCAGCGGCGAGGGCTACGGCAGCGCCGGCGGCTTTTCGCGCGGCGGCAGGGCCGTCGACCCGCAGCAGGACCGACAGCTGCGCCTGCTGCTGACCATCGGCCTGCTGAACAACAACGCCCGGCTCATCGAGGAAGAGGGGTACACAAAAGTAATCGGCGATCCCACCGAAGGGGCACTGATCGCCGCTGCCGCCAAGGCGGGACTGGTGCAGGAGCAGCTCGCCGCCGCCTTACCGCGCATCGATGAGCAGCCCTTTGACTCGGAAAGGAAATTGATGAGCACAGTGCACCGCGGTGAGCTCTGTCCGGGACTACCGGCGGATCTCGGGGAAAACCGCTGTTGGTTCCTGACCAAAGGGGCTTCGGACATTGTTCTGGAGCGATGTCACTACCGCTTGAATTCTACAGGAATCGAGCCGCTCACCGCTGCTGAAAGGGCGGCGCTCGCTGCGCGCAACCGGGAGATGGCCGGCGCCGCTTTGCGGGTGCTCGGTTTTGCCTTCCGCCCCATGCCGCCCAATAACACCCTGCCCCTTGAACAGTACGAAAAAGAGCTTGTCTTCGCCGGCTTCATGGGAATGAACGATCCTCCCCGTCCCGGAGCAAAGGAGGCCGTAAAAAGCTGCCGTGAAGCGGGGATCGCCGTCAAGATGATCACCGGCGATCATGCAGAAACAGCGCTGGCGGCCGCTGCTGCGCTGGAGCTTGCCTCCAAAAGGGAGGAGGTTATCACCGGCAGGGAGATTGAACAGCTCAGCGATGAGGAGCTCGCCGGAAAGGTTGCCGGGATCCGGATCTTCGCCCGCGTCACTCCGGAGCATAAAGTGCGCATCGTTAACGCTTTGCAGGCGAACGGGGAGATCGCTGCCATGACCGGAGACGGCGTCAACGATGCGCCGGCACTCAAACGGGCCGATATCGGCTCCGCCATGGGCCGTTCCGGCACCGCCGTAGCCAAAGAGGCGGCGGAGATGATCCTGGCCGACGACAATTTCACCACTATTGTGCGCGCAGTCGAAGAGGGCCGGGCCATTTACGAAAATATTAGAAAAGCGGTCTTTTTTCTCCTCTCCTGTAATATCGGGGAGATCGTGACCATCCTTGCGGCCATCCTGCTCGGCTGGCCCTTGCCGCTGCTGCCCGTCCAGATTCTCTGGATCAACCTGATCACCGATACCCTGCCGGCGCTGGCTTTGGGGGTTGATCCGGGAGAAGAAGAGCTGATGCACCGCCCGCCGCGCAGCCCCGGCCACAGCTTGTTCAGCCCCCGCGCCCTGCGCACCCTCACTGTTTTCGGCCTGCTTATCGGCATGCTCACGCTGACGGCATTTTTCATCGGGACGGGCGAATCGATAGAAAAAGGGCAAACCATGGCATTCGCCACCCTGGCCCTGTCCCAGCTGGTTCATGTCTTTAACTTCCGCTCGCTGCACCGCTCGGTCATGGGCCGCCGTTTTTTCGGCAACCCCCTGCTGCTCGGTGCCGTTTTCATCTCGGGAGCGCTGCAGCTGGCTGTTCTGCTGATCCCGGCAACCGCCGCCATCTTTCACGCTGTTCCGCTGCTTGCCGGGGAATGGCTTTACGTCGCTCTGCTGTCTCTGGCACCGCTGTTTTTCGGGGAAGGATGGAAACTGCTGGAAAGAAGGTTGTTTGCCACATCGCCATACTGATCACAGGGCTCTTCGACAAAAGGCGGCGGGCTTTTCAGCCCGCCGCAAATGGTTTACCGCAAAGAAAGCTCCCTGATTCACCGATCGGTTAAAGAAGGCTAAAGTTTCACCCGCCGGGGCGGGGCGCTCATGGAGCAGAAAAAAGCCTCGCCTTCCGCAAGATAGAACAGCTCAAAGATATTGTCGTCTACAGAGTACATCTTTTTCAGCAGAGGGGCCGCCTCGAGGGCTTTTTCTTTCAGCGCTGGCGTGCTCTGGAATACTGCTCTGCCCGTAACGCGTACCCAGACCCTTTCCGGCGAGGCTGTGCACACTTCAAAATAAGGGTTTTTCTGCAACTGTCGGTAGATCTTCTTCTGATTGCTTGTGCAAAACCAGAGCTTGCCCTCATGTTCCATCACAAAGCCAAACGGTCTCACCTTCGGTTGATCATCTTCAAGCGTCGCAACATAAAATGGCGCATTTTGCTGCAAAAATTTTAGGGTCTCCTCCATCTGTCCGCCGCTTCCTTTCTGCTTTGTCTGAAAACTGAATTGACCCGGCGCCTCAGGCGCTGCCCCATTCTTCACTAAAGACAATCTCTTCAATCTTTTTGCGCGGACGGGGCAAAGGTGTGCGCGCCGGCACCCCCAGCGGGGTGAGGGCAACTACCCGGTACGGCTCGGGAACCCGGCAGGCCTCGCGGGCGGCGGCCTCGTCAAACCAGGCTACCCAACAGCTGCCCAGCCCCTCGGCATGAGCGGCCAGCATCAGCTGCTGCATCGCCAGGCCGGCATCGAGCAGGTAATACTCTTTACCGTCAGGCCGACCCGAAGCTTCGGGATCGGCGCAGAGAACGATCACCACCGGCGCTTCGGCTATCGCCCTGCGGCAAGGATTATCTGCGGGCATGGAGGCGGCCAGTTTCTCTTTACGGGACTGATCACGAACAACGATAAAACTCCAGCACTGCTTGTTGCTCCACGAAGGGGCAATACGGGCTGCGTTCAGCAGCTTTGGCAGCGCCTCATCGGGGACCGGATCACCGGTATACCTGCGGATGCTGCGCCTTCCTTCCAACGCTTCATACAGATCCATCTACCAGAAACCTCCTTTTCATAATCGTACTTTTGGAAAGAACCCCGATCAGGATTCCGCCAGAGAAAAGGTAATCTTTCCGGCGGCGGTGTCCACACGGATCACCCTGATCTCAATGGGATCGCCGAGACGATAAGTTTTGCGGGTGCGCTCTCCCATCACGGAGGCCAACCGCTCCTGGTAAATATAGTAGTCATCGGTCAATTCGCTCAGGGGAATCATCCCCTCAACGGTATTCTCCAGCTCCACAAAGAGGCCAAAGTTGGTCACCCCGTTAATGATTCCGGGGTAGACTTCACCGATCTTGTTTTTCATAAACTCCGCTTTTTTGAGATCCTCATCGGCCCGTTCCGCCTCCATCGCCGCCCGCTCTCTTTCCGAAGCATGGTCGGCGATCGCCGGCAGGCGGGATTGCAGCTGGGTCAGCCGCGCTTCGCTGAGCCCTTCCGGCTTGAGCGATTCTTTCAGGATCCGGTGGACCACCAGATCGGGATAACGCCGGATGGGGGCGGTAAAATGGCAGTAACAGCGCGAGGCCAGCCCGAAATGGCCCTCGTTGGCGGTGCTGTAGCGAGCCTGCGGCAGGGACCGCAGAATCAGGTAGCGGATCAACACTTCGGCATCGCGCCCGCGGGATCCTTCCAGGAGCATCTTCAGGTGATGCGGTTTGAACCGGTGCAACCTCGCGGCATCGGCATCGCCGAGCAGGAGGAGGGTTTCGCGCAGTGAGGCCAGCTTTTCCTCTGCCGGCAAAGCAT
This sequence comes from Bacillota bacterium, assembly GCA_012510325.1. Taxonomy (GTDB): domain Bacteria; phylum Bacillota; class Dethiobacteria; order DTU022; family DTU022; genus JAAZPQ01. The sequence goes on along the minus strand of JAAZIG010000034.1, from coordinate 3,244 downwards.
GTACCCGGTAGAGCAGGGGATACTGCTCCCGGGCAAAATGAGCGGCGACAACCTCGTTGGTCAGGATCATGAACTCCTCGATCAGCGCTTCGGAACGCCCCTGCCGGCGACGCTCGACACTGAGAACATCTCCGGCGGCATCAAGAATAAAGTGCGGCTCGGGAATATCGAGATCGAGGGCGCCCCGCTGCAAGCGCTTCCGGCGCAGCAGCGAAGCCAGGCGATCCATCTGTTCGAGCATTGCACCGGGAAAAGAGCGATCGCTCTTCGGCGCCTCCCCTGCCAGATAGGCCTCCACCTGAGGATAAGTCAGACGCCGCGCCACCCGCACCACGGCAGGGGAGAAGCGGTAGCGCTTCAGCTCTCCGTCAGCTGAAAGATCGATGAGCACACTCAGGGAGAGGCGATCCTCTCCCTCTTTCAGGCTGCAGAGGTTCTCGGAGAGGAGGGGCGGCAACATATGCACGGCCCGGTTGACCAGATAGATACTGGTGCTCCTCTCCCGCGCTTCCCGATCAACGGCCTTGCCTTCGCCAACATAATGGGATACATCGGCAATATGTACTCCCAGCCGGTAACCGCCCTGCGGCAACAGCTCCAGAGAAACGGCATCATCGAAATCTTTGGCCTCGGCACCGTCGATGGTGACGGCACAGAGATTGCGCAGATCGGCTCGTTTTTCCTCCGAGGCGATTCGGGACACCGCTTCCACCGGAGGGAGCAGCTCCAGCTCCTTGAGGACCGGTGCTGGAAATTTTCCGGGCAGCTCATATTTTTTTTCAAATAGAAGCCTTTCCGTTTGCGGCGATCCCGGCATCCCGATCCTTTCCACCAGATGTCCCCGGGGAGGTGTTTTCCCTTCCTGCCAGGTATCCACTTTCACGACCACTTTTTCGCCGCAGCGGGCCTTCTGCGAACCCGGCGGCAGGCTCACCGACCGGCCGAAGCGGCAGTCGTCGGGGACCACATAGAACCTTCGGCCCCGCTGCTCCAGGGTTCCGACGAGCTGTTTGCAACCACGGCTCAAAATAGCGATCACTTCGCCTTCGCGGCTGCGGCCGGAGGATGAGAGCAGGCGCACGAGAACCCGATCGCCGTGGACAGCCCCTTTGAGCCCCCCGGACCTGATGAATACATCTTTTTCTTTTTCCAGATCGGGCCTGAGAAAAGCAAAGCCCTTCCGATTGCCATCGAGCACGCCGGTGATGCAGTTCAGCCTGCGGGGCAGCCCGTAACGCCCTCTTCCCGTTTTGATCAGAAGGCCGTCAGCCTGCATCTGCCGCACCTGCCGGGCAAGCAGGGTGCTCTCTGCCTTCCCCAGGCTCAGAGCCCTGCTCAGCTGCTGCAGGGATAAAGAGCGGCGGCGGTGGCCGGCAAGAAGGGATACAATTTTATCTTTGAGTTCGGGTGCTGCCTGCGTTTTCTTTTTGGATTGCACCGCCTTATAACCCCAGCTCTCCGGCGATCGATTGCATCGCTTCCAGGCTCAGGACGAGAAACTGCTCCAGGGAAAGGTCCAACTCGGAACAGCTTTCGATCTGTCCGCGATTCGCACCGCGGGCAAAACTCTTTTCCTTGAAACGGTTCATCACAAAATCGAGATCGATGGCCGCCAGTTTTTTCTCCGGGTGCACAAGAGCCGCCGCCACCAGCAGCCCGGTCACAGGATCGGCCGCGTAGAGCGCTTTGTCCATAAGGCTTTCCCGGGCCACCCCGAGCGCTTCGTTGTGCGCCTTGACCGCCTGGATCAGCTCTGCCGGAAGGCCTTTCTCCTCCAGCATCTGAGCCCCCAGCAGCCCGTGCTGCTCCGGCTGGTGCACCGTTTTGTCATAATCGAGATCATGCAGCAGACCGGCCAGGGCCCAGAGCTCTTCGTCCTGCGCCAGCTCCTCGGCCAGCCGTCGCATTACCGCCTCAACGGCGAGCATATGCTTGATCAGATTTCTTGTTTTTACTTCCTGCTTCACTAAACTTAAGGCTTCCTCACGTTTCATCAATTATTCCTCCAAAATATTACTCTGCGGTAAGGGGGACAACGCTTTCCCTCCGGTCTGCTGATAACAAAAGGCGCGGAGCAAGACAGGCTCCGCACCGCAAATTGCTCTGTGTCAGGAGAGCAGAACGAGACCCTGCTTCCCGTTTTCCCGATCGCTTTACCGACGAATGATTGTCAGCGCTACCGTAAAAAGCATGAAGATCACCGCCAGGTAGGTCGTCACCCGGCCCAGTTTTTCATCAAGACCTTTTTTCTTGCCGAAAAGGCTTTGGGCACCGCCTTCGATCACTCCCAGGCTGGCGCTCCGTCCCGACTGCAGCAGCACCGTAACGATGAGACCGATGCATATGAGAACATATATCGCGGTCAGCACATTTTCCAGCACGACAACCACCCCCGCAATATGGATATTACCAGATCATTTTAACACAGATTGGCGGAGCGGGCAAATTACCGGCTCTGCTTCAGGATCGCTTTGCCGGCAAAATGGCTGCTTTCCCCGAGCGATTCTTCAATGCGCAGGAGCTGATTGTACTTGGCCACGCGATCGACCCGGGAGGGGGCCCCGGTCTTGATCATCCCCGCTTCCACCGCCACCGCCAGATCGGCGATAAAACTGTCGGCGGTTTCGCCGGAACGATGCGAGATGATCGCCCCGTAGCCGGAGCGGTGAGCCAGGGCTACGGTCTCCAGAGTCTCACTCAGGGTGCCCACCTGATTTAGCTTGATCAAAATGGCGTTGCCCACCCTCTGCTCAATGCCCCCGGCAAAACGCTGCGGGTTCGTCACAAAAAGATCGTCTCCGACAAGCTTTACCCTTTCCCCCAGAGCTTCGGTGAGCGCGCTCCAGCCGGCCCAGTCCTCCTCGCCGAGGCCGTCCTCGATGCTGATGATGGGAAAGCGCTCGACAAGGCTGTCGTAGTATTCGATGAGCTCACCGCTGCTGAGGCTCTTCCCCTCGAGGCGGTAGGCGCCCTCTTCGAGCAGCTCCGTTGCCGCCACGTCGAGGGCCAGGAAAACATCCTCCCCGGGGCGGTATCCCGCTGCCGCAATAGCCTCGACGATAAGTTCCAGGGCGGCAGCGTTGGAGTCCAGATCGGGGGCAAAACCGCCTTCATCGCCCACCGCTGTACTCAACCCCCGGGACGACAGGATCCCTTTCAGGTGATGAAAGATCTCTGTGCCCATCTGCAGGGCCCCGGCGAAGCTATCCGCTCCGGCGGGAACGATCATGAATTCCTGAATATC
>JAAZIG010000272.1 GCA_012510325.1 Bacillota bacterium | reverse complement strand
TCGTCCCGATCCGTTCCACCGGCAACCCTCCTCATCATCGACCGACCAATGCTACTATTTTAGCACGGCCACCCCCGAATGACAAAGCGTCGAGAACGGCAAATGTTGCCGTTCTCGACGTCCTGAGCGCAGCGAAGGACCTCATCTGCCCCTACCGCATGACAAACAAATCTTTATAAGAGCAGCACTGCAGATCATTCAGGCTGCGCCCCGGAATAGCAATGGGAATCCGCAGATCAGATCCTTCAGGCTGCGCCTTCAGGATGACAGCGAGGGCTGGGCTTCAGGAAAGCGGCTGCTCCAAGATGACGGCGGCTGGATCTCATTTTACAAAAGTGAGTCAAAGTCTCCGTCCCCTTGACTCAGTCCTCCTGATTCATGGAAAAGAGGGGAGACCGGGTCAGTACACCGGAATCCCCTCTTGTGTTGCTGTTATGTTTTTCTTTAGGCGAATGCTTCGGGAACGTCTTTTAAAACGGCATAGCTGAAGACAGGACCGTCTTTGCAAACATAGAGGTTCCCAGCATTACAGCGGCCGCACTTACCGATGCCGCACTTCATCCTGTTTTCCAGGGTCGTGAAGATCTGCTCGTCGCCAAAGTTCAGTTTTTTCAAGTTCTCCAGAACGAAGCGGATCATGATCGGCGGACCGCAGGTAATGGCAATGGTGTTCTCCGGTGACGGGTTTACCTCCATCAGCAGTGAGGGAACGAAGCCGACATAGTGCGGCCAGTCTTCTTCCTCCAAATCGACGGAGAGGTGACAGCAAACTCCGTCAATTTTCGCCGTTTCCGCAAATTCCTGCTTGAAGCAGAGATCTCCCGAGGTGCGGGCACCGTAGATCGTGGTCAGGCCGGCGTAATCGCTTAAGTTGGCTTTGACATACTCGACGATAGGTCTCAGGGGAGCCTGGCCGATCCCGCCGCCAATGGTAAGGATTTCCTTTCCCTTCCAGTCATCCACCGGGAAGCTGTTCCCGTAGGGACCGCGCACGGTCATCTTGTCCCCCGCCTCGAGCTGATGCAGCGCCGAAGTCACCTTGCCCGCCCGCATCACCGAGAAGCGCAGGAAACCTTTCTCTGTCGGCGAAGAGGAGATGGAGATCATGCTCTCGCCCACACCGAGCAGTCCGATCATGGCGCACTGGCCGGGCCGGTGGCTCCAGCTTTCCCGCACGGCCGGATCGTCAAGCACTACCTTGAACGTCTTAATACAGCGATCCCCGTATGTTTCATTCCAGGTATCCTCTACCGTCGCGGTAAAGGGGATGTACGGATTCTCATAATTTTTCATTGCGCCGCCTTCACCTGCCTTAGAATGTCGATCAGGTCGATATTGACCGGGCAGAGGGTGGAGCAGCGCCCGCATCCGACGCAGGCGATCACCCCGAATTTATCGACAAAATATGAATACTTGTGATTGATCCGGTTCCGGGTCCGCTCGCGGCGAGTCGGACGGGGGTTGTGCCCTGATGTATGCTTCGTGTACTCGGCAAACATGCAGGAGTCCCACATCCGGCAGCGGCGTCCCGCAGAACCTTCTATTTCATCCTGGATATCGAAGCAGTAGCAGGTGGGGCAGAGATAGGTGCAGATCCCGCAGCCCAGGCAGGGCGCGGAGACCCTTCCCCACAAGGGATCTTCCCACAGCTGCGGCAGCGCCTCCGGAATCCCTTCCGGATCAACGCTCCACTTGATCTTGCCCAAGGCATCCTGCGCCAGCTTTTCTTTCTGCTCAACCGCGCCGGCAGGAGCTTCTTCCAGGAGATCCTTGCACTCCTCAGCGAGGGCTTTCCCCTTATCGGTTATTGTTTCCAGGAGATAGCTCTCTCCCAAATCAGTTAGTAGGATATCCAGCCCCTCCGTCGAGGCCGGGCTTCCACCCACCGAGGGACAGAAGCAGTTTAACTCCGGCTCATTGCAGGCCAAGCCGATGAGGGTGGTCAGTTCCCGCCGCTTCAGATAGTAGGGATCGTCAAAATCCCAGCGGAAAAGATTCTCCACCAGAGCTATCGCTCGGGCATCGCAGGGGCGCACCCCCAACAGGATTATCTCTTCATCAGCCTCGGGAAGCTCCAGCTCTTCTCCCCCTGCTGAAAACCGGTACAGGGTCTCTGTCTGGGGAAAGAGCAGCGCCTTGGGGGGCACCGTGGTATTACCCTCTTCGAGGTTCACAGGATCACCCTCCGCAACGGGAGCAAACTTCTTCATCTCTCCCTGCACTACCGGCGCCCAGAGGTTCTTGCCGGAAAGCTTCCCGGTAAATTCAGACCATTTCTCCTTATGCAACAGCATCGCTGACATATCGCTCTCACCCACCTCTACAAGATAAATTCCTCTGGGTCGTCAGGCTTATAACTGGCCTGGAACGGTTCAGCCTCCGGATCAAGCCCCGGTTCAAACCCGTATTCTTCACGCACCGTCTGAGCAAGTTTCCGGTTCAGCTTGCCCAGAGGAATACCAGCCGGACAAACCCGCTCGCATTCGCCGCATTCAACGCAGCGGCCGGCGAGATGAAATGCCCGGGCCAGGTGAAATGCGGTATTCTCTGAAAAGTTGACAGCGCGGTTGACCCAAATCGGATCGAGACGATCGAGGATACAGTCCTCACAGTAACACAAGGGACAGGCGCTCTTGCAGGAATAGCAGCGGACACACTTGGAGAACTGTTCCTCCCAGTAGTCCCACCGCTCCGCCGCCCCCTTGGCTTCAATCTCGGCCACGCCGCTGTCATCGGCAGCTGCCCACGGCTTCACCGGTTCCCCCACGGTGATATCGCTGAGCACCGGATTGGGGTGACGGCAAAGGCGGCACTTTTCTGCCAGCACCTCTGCACGGGGGATCACTATATCCTCACCTTCACCGACCAGCAGAAAGTCTTCTCCGTTCCATCTGAGTTCGGCAGCTTTATCTGTTTCCGGGTATTTTTCAGCAAGCAGATCCCGGTCAATCATTCCCGGGCAGGGCAGCCCCACCACTACTATCTCTTCGCGCTTGACCCCTTTTTCCACGAGCAGCTGGGCTACCGCCCGGCTGTCGCAGCCCTTGACCAGCAGGGCCACTTTGCGCTTGTCGGGTTCCTGCCCGCGGGGCACCGGCAACTTTTCAACGAGAGTTAGATAAGTGGCCAGGTTGGAGATGCAGAGGGGTGAAAAGATCAACTCGTCGACTCCGGCGGCGTCCTCAACAAAATATGGTGCGACGCGGTAGCCAAAAGTACCCCGGCGCCAGCCAATCAGGTATTTAACATCGTCCCGGGAGACTACTTCGGCTGCAACTTTACGCAATTGGTTCAGATCCATCTATTTCCCCTCCTCACCAGCCGATCTGCCGGCGCCTGAATTGATCAAACGGCCCGGCAGCGATGGCATCTTCCACTGCTTTTTCCACAACCTCTTTCCACTTGTGCCCCTCAGAGGCGGAGACCCAGCTCATATTGAAACGGCGCGGATCTACACCGGTAAACTCAAGCAGCTCCTTGAGCAGCTTCAAACGGCGCCGGGCATAGAAGTTTCCCTCCATGTAGTGGCAGTCTCCGGGATGACATCCTGAGATGAGCACCCCATCGGCGCCCTGCTGCAGAGCATTGACCACATAAAGGGGGTTCACCCGGCCCGAGCACATCACCCGGATGATCTTGACATTCGCCGGATACTGAATTCGGCTGGTCCCAGCCAAGTCTGCCCCGGCATAGGTGCACCAGTTACACAAGAACGCAACAATATTCGGCTTAAATTGCTCGCTCATTTAATCCCCCCCAATGCCGCAATTTGTGGTAGAATCTGCCGATCCCGGAAGGACTTCGGCTGAATCGAGTTGGAGAGGCAGCCGGCTGAGCAGGAGCCGCAGCCCTTGCAGAGCGCTTCGTTAACCCGGGCCACCTCCACCATGTGACCCATCCGGTTGATCTCAACCAGCTCAATGGCAGTGTAGGGGCAGATTGAAACGCAGAAACCGCATCCCCGGCAGGTGTCCTCAATTACACCGGCCACCTGAGCATCGATAGAGACTTTTCCCCGGGCCAGGGGGATCAGCGCCGAAGCGGCCGCTCCCTTGGCCTGAGCCACGGTGTCGGGGATATCTTTGGGTCCCTGACAGCACCCGGCCAGGAAAATGCCATCGCTGGCGGTATCCACCGGACGCAGCTTCGGATGAGCCTCCATCAGGAAGCGATCCGGCGATTGGGAAAGCCGCAGCAAATCGATGGTCTTGCGATCATCGGCGCGGGGCTCCAGCCCCACCGCCAAAACCACAAGATCGAATTCATCTTCGAGGGGAGTGGCTGTTAAGGTATCCTCGACCTTGACGATCAGCTTGTTCCCCCGCTTGAAGATCTCCGAGGGGTTGCCCCGCACATAGCGGATTCCTTCACGGCGGACCCGATCGTAGAACTCTTCAAACCCTTTCCCAAAGGCCCGCACATCGATATAGTAGACCTTGACCTTGGCATCGGGAATTTTGTCCTTGATCAGGTGAGCCTGTTTGGCTGTGTACATACAGCAAACCCGGGAGCAGTACTCGTTGCCCACACTCTGGTCGCGGGAGCCGACGCACTGGATAAAGGCGATCTCCTTCGGGACGATCTGCTCCTCACCATTGTCGACGAGAATCTCCCCGCCGGTCGGACCGGAGGCAGAAACGAGTCTCTCCATCTCCAGGCCGGTGATAACGTTGGGAAATTCGGTATAGCCGTACTCCGGCTTTTTGGCCGCATCAAAAACATCAAAGCCCGTCGCCACAATGATCGCGCCGACCTTGAAGGTGACAATCTCATCTTTTTGCTCAAAATCGATCGCCCCCGGCTGGCAGGCATCGACACATTTCGGGCTTTTACCGCAGCGGCCCCGGGTCAGGAAAAGGCACCTCTCCGGATCTATGGTGTATTTGGCCGGCACCGCCTGCGGGAACGGCAGATAGATCGCGCCGCGCTTGCCCATCCCCTCTTCGAATTCATTGGGGAAACGGCCGGCCACCCGGCAGGCCTCGGCACAATCACCGCATCCGGTACACTTGCTTACGTCGACATAACGCGCCTTTTTGCGCACCTTGACATCAAAGTTGCCGACAAAACCGCTAACCTCCTCGACCTCCGAATAGGCCAACAGCTCTATATTGGGGTGGTTGGCCACATCGACCATCTTTGGGGTTAAGATACAGGCGGAGCAGTCCAGGGTAGGGAAGGTCTTATCCAGCTGCGCCATCCTTCCGCCGACCGAGGGGCTCTGCTCAACCAGATATACTTTAAACCCGGCATCGCCAATATCAAGCGCCGCCTGGATGCCGGCAATACCCGCCCCGATAATCAGTGCCGCCGGCTCGGCGTCAACCTCTCGGGGGGTCAGCGGCTCGAGCAGGCGCACCTTGGCCACCGCAGCGGCAACCAGCTCTTTCGCTTTGGCGGTGGCTTCTTCCCGATCCTGGTGCACCCAGGAATCCTGCTCCCTGATATTGGCCATCTCCAGATAATAGGGGTTCAACCCCGCCTCCTGAAGAGCCTTGCGGAAAGTAGGCTCGTGCATGCGCGGTGAACAGGAAGCCACGACGACACGATTGAGCCCACTTTCTTGAATATCGTCTTTGATCAGGAGCTGCCCGGGGTCGGAACACATATACGAATAGTTGCGCGCAACTACAACGTTTGGTAAACTTTGCGCAAATTCTGTCACCGCTTCAACATCAACGGTAGCGGCAATATTGATCCCGCAATGACAGATATAGACGCCCAGTTTTGGTTTTTCCGTCATCTGCTTATTCATCCTCCCACAGAGATTCAGCCTTGCTGAAGGTTCTCTTCAGGCAGCAGCGCTATCCCTTTAGCTCCTTCAGTTTTTCGGTCAGCTGGGGCACAACCTTATGCAGATCGTCGATGATCGCATAATCGGCCTCTGCAAAAATCGGCGCATTGGGGTCTTTGTTGATTGCGACGATTGTTTTGGCTCCTTTAATCCCCGCCACATGCTGAAACGCCCCGGAGACGCCCATGCAAAGATAGAGCTTTGGCTGGACTGTCTTGCCCGAGGTGCCGACCTGACGGTCACTGGGCAGCCATCCGGCATCGCAGGCCGCGCGGGAACCGCATAGATCGGCCTTCATTACCGCAGCCAGCTCCTCGGCCAGGGGCAGGTTCTTGTCCTCTTTCAGCCCCCGTCCGATCCCCACCAGGATTTCGGACTGGGTTATATCGACATCGCCGATCTCTGCTTCGATATATTCAACGAATTTGCGGTAATCGAGATCTTCTTTCAAAGGAGAGTCGATCTTCTCCACCGCACCGGCAGCCGACGGCGCCGCAGCCTCAAAAGCGGCCTCGCGAACGGCAACGAGAGCCGTATCCGCCGGTTTGAAGGCATAGCGCGCATTAACTTTACCGGAATAGAACTGCCGGGTCACCTTAATAGCGCCGTCCTCCACCTCCAGCCCCACAATATCCGAGAGATAGGGCAAGTTTTTCTCCACCGCCAGCGCCGGGGCCAGATCTGCGCCCTGGGCGGTCTGTCCGACCATAACCAGCTTCGGCTTGAGGTCATCGATCAAAGCCGAGAGCACTTTCTGATATTTGTCTGAGTTGTAATCTGCAAAGAGGGGATCATCCACCACCAGCACTTTAACTCCATATCCGGCAATCTTCTCGGCCATCTGGTCGATCTCATTGCCCAGGAGCAGTACAGTTATCTCGCCGCCCAGAGCTTCCGCAACAGAAGGGGCCAGCGTCAGCATTTCAAATGTAATATCCCGCAGCTCTCCCTGACGGTGTTCCGCCAGCACCAAGACGTTACCCATTTAGAGCAGACCTCCTTTAACCAGAATCGAAGCCAGCTTCTCTGCTTTTTCTTCAGGAGCACCTTCAATAATTTCAGCTTTCGATTCAACCACCGGAATGTAGAGCTTCTCCAGAACAATCTGGGAGGCCTCCGCGCTAACTTCATCCGCGGGAACACCCAGATCATCTAAATTCACCACTTTCAACTCTTTTTTCTGAGCCTGGCGGATACCCCGAATGGGGGCGTAGCGGGGCTCATTGATTCCGGTCTGGATGGTCAAAACTGCCGGTGTTGTAATCTCGACTACTTCCATCAGTCCGCCTTCCAGTTCGCGATGCGCCTTGAGCTTGCCGTCTTCGAGCTCAACTTTTTTGACATAGGCAGCATGAGGAATCCCCAATATTTCTGCCAGAGCCACCCCGGTAACCGCCTGACCGTAATCTTCAGCCATGCAACCGGTAAACACCAGATCAAATTCCTGATCCTTGATCGCCCCGGCCAAAACCCGGGCCACCATCAGGGGATCATACGAGGCAATACGATCATCCTCGATCCGAATGGCCCGATCGCAGCCTTTGGCCATGGCCATACGAATCATAACGTCTGAATTTTTCGGCCCGATGGACACCACGGTGACATCGCCCTCGTACTTTTCCTTGATCAGAACAGATTCTTCTACCGCATAGTTGTCGGCATCATTGATATCAAAAGAGAAACGACTGCTGTCAACCGCCGTGCCCCCGGCGTCAAGTTTTACCTCCGCCTCCGAAGTATCGGGCACGTACTTGATGCAGGTAAATATTTTCATTTAATCCTCCACCTCCTGAGCGGAACTAGGTTTTTCCTGCATTACCTCCAGCTCTCCCAAAATCTCCATTATTTCGGCGACCCGCATCTCCTCCTCGAACCCTTCCGCCTTGACGGCATCATCCAAAGTCAGGACGCAGAAGGGACAGGCCGCCGCGATGATATCGGCCTCCAGGGCCCGGGCGTCTTTTACCCGCGTTTCGGCCAGGCGCTCGATCTTGGATTCCGACTCCACCCACATTTTACCACCGCCGCCCTCGCAGCAGAGGCTGCGCTCCCGATTCCGGCCAAACTCAACCAGTTCCACTCCCTCAATTGCTTTGAGCACGCTGCGCGGTTCTTCGAACACCCCGCTCTGCTTGCCCAGGTAGCAGGGATCGTGGTAGACGATCTTTTTCTCCAGACCGTCCTTAAAGGCCAGTTTTTTCTGCTCCAGCAGCTCAGCCAGCAGCTGCGTGTAGTGGATCACCGGTTTATTCAGGTCGGGGTAGTGGGTGTTAAAAGTGGTAAAACAGTGCGGCGAAAGGGCTACGATCCGGTCAGCCTGGTATTCGTTCAGCATCTCGGTATTATCTTCGATCAGCATTTCAAAGAGGCCGTCTTCGCCGAGGGTAAAAATTTCGCTGCCGCAACAGGTCTCGTCGGTGCCCAGAAAGGCGTAATCCACACCCGCTTTGTTCAGCAGGTTGACTATGTTCCGGGCGGTAACCTGAACGCGCGGATCGTAAGCGATTGTACAACAGACAAAGAACAGGTTCTCTACTTTTTGCTCAGGCTCGGCAACTATTACGTCCAGCCCTTCCATCCAATCGTTGCGGGTAGCTCTGGGCTTGTTCCAAGGGTTTCCTTCCATGAAGGTGCTTTCAAGGGCATCCCGCACCGTCGGCTCGGTCTTACCGCTTTCAACTACAAGCGAGCGCAATCCGATGAGCACTTCAAGGGGCTTCAAGCCCTTCGGACAGCGGACCGCGCAGGTATGACAGGCCGTGCAATCCCAGATATCGGCTACCCTGGAGAGTTCTTCAAGCAGATCTTCATTGTAAGCGTCGTAGACAAAACGGCGTACATTTAAATTGGTTCGTACCGTTACCGGGCAACCGCCGGTACACCGCCCGCATTGAATACAACCCAGCAGGTCAAACTTTTCAGTGAAAGTTTGGTTTTCGGTAGTCATCTTCATACCCCGCATAAATGAAATATTTTTCCTCCAGGCCGCGGCACGGGCAGAGGAAATTAAAGCATCTAAATATCGCTAGCACCAACCTCCTTTTGAACTTTAGTTGAACTTTAGGAAATATTTCTTTAATGTGTCAATACAAACCTACAATGTCCAGTCTTTTGTTTCGACGTTGCTTATGCTAAATCCTTCTCTAAATTCTAAAAAATTTTGCAGATGTCCCCGGTAAGCAGGTCTTAAAACAAAACCCCTTTTTCGGCAATTAGAACAGACAGCTTGTACAAACTATTAACCTGTATCCAATTGTAACACAATCTCGAAACGTGTAGATGCGTGTTGCAATAAGATTGAACTGTAGCCCTCCTCACTGTTTACAATTACATTTATGGATGAAGATTGTATTATTATGAAAATATTCCTTGTGAAAAAAAGGTATTCACTTTTTTATGTCGAACAAAGAAACAGAACTTAATGCTGAGGTGAAAACAATGGCACCAGCAGATTGTAGAGAACATCTTTTCCAGAAGATCGAAACGCTGAGAAGACAGCTGCACCGGCAAAGCAGCTTCACCAAACGGGACACTCTGGAGGTAAGCGCAGAGCTCGACCGGCTGATCTTAAAAGCGATGAAACAAGAGCCTAAAAACAAAAGCCGTTGATTACGATATGACAATCCCCCCCGGAGTGTCGCCTATAATTTCCCCAATGCTCTCTCGACCAGCTCCTTGCTTCGCTAAAGCCGCACCCAGAGCCCGGGCGCGCCCGGGGGAAACGGCGATGAGAAGGCCCCCCGAAGTCTGCGGGTCATAAAGGGTCAGCAAGCGCTCCTCCCTCCCAGCCCCTTTATCCGGCCAGCGAACCCACTTTTCAAAATAGTTCTTATTGCGGTAGGCTCCCCCGGGAATGAACCCGGTTGCGGCCATCTCTGCAGCACCCGGGTAGAGCGGAACCGCCGCCGCATCGATAACGGCGCCGACACCGCTGGCGACAAGCAGCTCATGGAGATGCCCGAGAAGCCCGAAACCGGTGATATCGGTAACCGCGGACGCCCCCACTTCAACCGCCGCTTCCGCAGCGCCGGCATTTAGCGCCGCCATCCCCCGCAAGGTCTCCTCAGCTTCGGCAGCGGTGAGCTGATCGCCTTTTAACGCGGTGGCGATAATACCGCTGCCCAAAGGTTTGGTCAGAAAAAGAAGATCTCCGGGACGGGCGCCGGCGCTGGTGATCATTTGGCGGGGGTCGACCAACCCCGTTACCGCCAGGCCGTACTTCGGTTCATCATCTTCAATGCTGTGTCCGCCGATGAGAACGGCACCGGCCTCTTTAATTTTGTCGAATCCGCCGAGCAAGATCTGCTCCAGTATTTCCAGGGGCTGCCTGCCGGCGGGGAAGCAGACCAGGTTTAAGGCGGTCAGCGGCTTCGCCCCCATGGCGTAAAGGTCGCTGAAGGCGTTGGCCGCAGCGATCTGCCCAAAAAGATAGGGATCATCGACCACCGGGGTGAAAAAATCGACGGTCTGCACCAGAGCCTTCTTTTCAGAGATTTGGTAGACTCCGGCATCGGCATAGTGCTGGTCCCGGTTAAGATAAGCGGGATCGTCAACGGGGGGCAAAGAGCACAGAACCTGTGCCAGGGCCTCAGGCCCGATCTTTGCCGCTCACCCGGCGCTTGAAGTCATCATCGTGAGCCGTATCTCTTTGTTATCTCGCAAGCAGAACACCTCCTGTCCGCTAGAAACAGGGAAAGCACTTCCCCATAAATCACTGCTTGTCCGCCGCCAGCTTCACCGGAATGCGGTGGTCGCCGACGCGGCGAGTCAACTTCAGGTAATCAAAATGCTCCAGCAGGGGCTGCACAATCTTCCGCGAACTGCCGATGAGATCCCGAAATTGAGCCAGGGTGATGGTCTCCTCCGCCGCGAAGTGGCGACGTAAAAGGGCAATCGCTTCGTCGTAAGCGTCCTGGTGAAAATAGAGCTCCTCGTTGAGCTTAACCAGGATCCCGCTATTGACCAGATAGCTGTAGTAGTCCTCCTGCTCACGGGTGCTGACGGCTGCACGTTCCAGCGCCTCCTTGACCGGAGGGGGCTGAAATGACGCCGCAGCATAGAGCGCGGTTAACCGCTCCAGCAGAGCCTGTGCTTCCGCCGAAGGGCGGGGGCTAAAACCCTCTCGGCTGACCAGCTCACCCTTGAGCTGAATCCTGGCCTCCTGCTGTAGCCGCTCCAAGAAGTGATCGTACTCCCGCAAGCCCAGTGGCCCGGGGAGAATCCCCTTCAACTGGGCCCTGGAAATACCCGGCAGCAGAGGGTGGCGGCGGTGGTACTCTTCCAGCTCCTTGAGCACCCGGCGCTCCCACTCCTCAAAACTCTCCCGGGTCAGGTAGCTGCGGCCGAGTTTTTCGACAGCCCCTTTCCGAAGAAGCTCCTCCAGCATCTCCAGGATCTTCTTCTCTCCCAAACGCGTCTCCGGGGCCAGCCGGGCCGGATCGGCGACGAGAACCTCGGAGAGCTTCCGGTAGACAAAAGCTTCGTCGCCCCCCCCCTTCGGATCCTGGAGCAGCTCCTCCAGATGGGCGAAAGAAGCCCGCCGAAAACGGCGGTGCCGGGGCGGAGCAGGGTCAAGCACCTCCCCCCCGCCGATGGTGGTCATCGGTGAATAGGAACGGATGATAAAGCGATCGGCCCGATCCGCAATGAGGGGATGGTTCAGACGGCATTGGACAAAACTTCTTTCTCCGGGCCTTAGCTCTTCGCGTTCCAGCAACAGCAAAGTCGCCACAACCCGGGCAGTTCCCAAAAATAGGTGAACGGGATCAAGATTCTTGAGCGGCCGCGGCGCTTCCGGCAGCAGCGCGAGGGAGACATCCAAAAGGCTGGTCGGGCGATAGTAGCCCGGAGAAGCGATCACGCTGCCGCGGCGGACCTCCCTCTTCTCCACACCGGCTAAATTCAGGGCGACGCGCTGTCCCGCCCGGGCCTCCTGCCGCTCATGCTCGTGCACCTGAATATTGCGCACGCGCGTCTCCAGTCCCGGAGGAACGATCTCCACCCTGTCGCCCAGCCGGACGCTCCCCCGAAACAGCGTTCCAGTGATCACTGTGCCGAAGCCGGCGATGGTAAAGGAGCGGTCCACCGGCAGACGCAGCGGCCCCGTGGGATCCCGCAGGGGCAGATCAAGGGTGAGCGAGCCGAGCAGCTCTTTCAGCTCTCCGATCCCGGCGCCGGTAAAAGCGGAGACCGCCTGAACGGGGGCGCCGGCCAGAAAAGTGCCCGCCAGCTCTTCGGCGATCTCTTCACGTACTAGTTCCAGCCACTCTTCGTCCACCAGATCGCTTTTGGTGATGACGACGATTCCCTGGCGCAACCCCAGAAGCTCCAGGATCTGGAGGTGCTCTTTTGTTTGCGGCATGATCCCCTCAGAGGCATCGACCACCAGCAGCACCAGATCCATGCCGGCGGCGCCGGCCAGCATATTATGAATAAAGCGCTCATGCCCGGGAACATCGACGATTCCGGCCAGACGCCCGCCGGAAAGCTCTAATGGAGCAAATCCCAGATCGATGGAGATACCGCGCTTTTTTTCCTCCCGCAGCCGATCGGTGTTGACTCCGGTCAGCGCTTTTATCAATACGGTTTTGCCGTGATCGACATGCCCGGCGGTGCCGATAATGAGATTGTTCAATAGAACCAGCCTTTCATATTTGAATCATCAAGCGTCGCGGGTAAAGAGACGGCAGGCAGACTTAAGGAGCTTCATCTTTCATCGCCGCAAGGATCGCTGCTAAAAGCAGTCCGTCCTGGCCGGGATCAACAGTGCGCAGATCGAGCAGCAGCCTTTCCCGCTGCAGTCGAACCAGCACCGCCGGATCACCGCAGCGCAGGCGCCGGGCCAGCCCGGACGATCCCAGGCGCGGGGTTGACAGAGAGAGGAGCACTGTCGGAAGCTCGGCGGCGGGCAGAGCGCCGCCCCCGACCCGGGAGCTGCCCTCCCAAAGCCTGACCCCCTCTTCACCAAAACGTTCTTTTAGCGGCGCAGCGAGCGCCTCGGCCCGCTCCCGCAGCCGGGAAAGGGGAATCGTCAGCGCGCGCAAAGCCGGTATCGCCTGCATAGCCTTTCTTTCATCAAGGTAGAGGCGCAAAGTGGCCTCAAGGGCGGCTACGGTGAGCTTGTCCACCCGCAGCGCCCGGGCAAGCTGGTTGGTGCGAATCTTCCGGATAAGTTTCTCCCGGCCGACGATGATCCCTGCCTGCGGCCCGCCGAGCAGCTTGTCTCCGCTGAAGGTAACCAGATCCATCCCTGCGGCGATACTGTCCTGCACAAGCGGTTCCGGGGGCAGGCCGTAGCGTGTTAAATCGAAGAGAAGACCGCTGCCGAGGTCTTCGACAGCCAGAAGATCGCGGGAGTGCGCCAGGGAAACCAGTTCCGCTGCTTCAACAGAAGCGGTAAACCCGATGAGATGATAATTGCTCGTATGGACTTTCATCAGGGCGGCGGTATCTTCAGCAATTGCCTTCTCATAGTCGCTGCGGTAAGTCTTGTTCGTCGTGCCCACCTCCACGAGGCGAACACCGCTGGCCGCCATCACCTCAGGAAGCCTGAAAGAGCCGCCGATCTCCACCAGCTGCCCCCGCGAAACGATCACCTCTTTGCCGGCGGCACAGCTGTTCAAAGTCAGAAAGACAGCAGCGGCATTATTGTTGACTACCACCGCCGCCTCCGCACCGGTCAGGTCGCAGAGGAGCCCTTCCAGATGGGCCTGCCGCGAACCGCGGACCCCTGCTTCCAGATCGATCTCCAGATTGCAGTACTGCTCCATCACACCGGCCACCGCCTCCGCCGCCGCCACGGCAAGGGGAGCCCGCCCCAGGTTTGTATGCAGGATCACCCCGGTGGCATTGATTACCGGACGCAGGCTCGGCCGGCCCCGGCGCAGGGCCGCCTCTACCGCCTCCCGGGCCAACGCCGGGGGTGAAAGATCCGGAGCAGCGGCAGATGAACCGGACTCGTCGTGGTGATGAGCTATTCTTTGCCGGTATCTTTGCAGCGTTTCCTGAACCGCTGCCAGCACCAGCCGGCGCGGCATCTGCTCAAGCAAGCCGGCCAGGGCCGGCTCCTGTAAAAGGCGATCTACCGCCGGCAGTTCTCGCAAAAGGGGGGATCGCTCGTCCATGGACAACTCCCGTTTCAAACTTGTTTGTTGAACCGATTATAGCAGGAATGAAGAGGGGTTGGCAAACAGAACGGCGGGGACAAGAGTTAAAACAGCCGCAGGGAAGCAAACCTGGAAACGGAAGCAAAAATTTTTCCTCATCGAAACGACTCCGGGCATATATTGTAAGAGATGTCCAATTGCCCCGGCACCGGGCGTTTTTCCGGAAAAGGAGGGAACTCCCCTGGCAAAGGAACAAATTCGCGAAGCGAACGCCGCCGCACCCACCCCCTCCTGGATCTTTAAACTGCCGCCACAGCAGGGGCCGCTCACCGACAAAGAAGCAGCGGCGGTAAGCTCCCTCAAGGACGAACTGTTCGAAAAGATCGCCGCAAGCGGCCGGCAGGTGAGGCTCTCACTCTACGATTATGCCGCGCAGAAATGGATCGAGCATCAGGCCGACCTACAGTTTTACCCGGCCAGCATGATCAAGACGCTTCTGCTCCTGGCCGCGCTGGAGCTGGCGGAGGGGGGTAAACTGTTGCTGGAGCGCCCTCATCTTCTTACAGAGAGCGATAAGTATGCCGGAAAAACCCCTGTTGCCGGCTCGGGGATCCTGCAATTTGCTACTGCGGGAAGCAGCTATACCCTGAGGGAACTGCTCCGCCTGATGGTCACCTTGAGCGACAACGTGGCCGCGAACATAATCTTTGAGCGGGTCGGCGCAGCAAACTGCGCCGCCACCGCAAAAAGGCTCGGGCTCACGGAAAGCGTTTTTAGCCGGAAGCTCTATGACCTCGAGTCGAAGCTCCCCTCAAACAAAAGCACCGCCCGGGAGCTGACCCGGATGCTGCTGGCTTTGCAGAACAGGGAAGCGGCCGGCGAAGAGTTCACCCGTGCGGGGATCGAGATGATGGCGGCAACTGCTTTAAAGGACCGGATCGGACGCTTCATCGGAGAGCAGGCGGTAGTGGCCAACAAGGTCGGCACTGTCGATGGGATCGTCGGCGACATGGCCCTGCTCTATTTCCCCCACCGACCGCCGCTGGCCCTGACCGTCGCGGTAGAGCATCCTCCCGACCGGGAGGATGCGGCCCACCTTATCGGCACGCTGGCCGCAGCCGTTGTCCGGAAATTGGCCCCACGCCGGCGCACCTGAAAAAGCGAACGGAAAAGGACGCTCCCCCCACCTCCGCGCACCACAGGATTTAACCACAACTTCCCGATCAACCCTTCACCCGGGGATGAGATAGCTGCTCTGCTCCTTGGCCGCTTCAGCCCCGGCAAAGTGGACCCGGGCTTCTTCCAGGGAAAGCGCCGGGAGGCGCTCGGGATGGAAATGGGTCAGAAGAAGCCTCTTCACTCCGGCAAGAGCGGCAAGGCGGGCCGCCCCGGCGGCGGAAAGATGGTTCCCCGGAGAGAGGGCCAGATCCTTCTCCTGATAGTTGGCCTCACAGAGAAAAATATCGGCGCCGGCGGCAAACCCGGCCAGTCCGTCGAAGTATTCTGTATCCCCGGAATAGACCAGGACGCCTGTCGCTGTTTCGACGCGCAGGGC
>JAAZIG010000271.1 GCA_012510325.1 Bacillota bacterium | reverse complement strand
GTTCTCGATCTGGCGGTGGACGGTTATCACGGCTGGTCGGAGCAGTACAATCTGGTGGCCGGGCGGATCCGCATCCCCTGGACGCGGGAGGGTACGGAGACGGCGCTCTCCACGGGGCAGGCGGCGAACTACTTTGCCGATCCTGATCCGGCGATCAGGGCGGCCATGGCTGAAAAGTGGGAGAGTGCCTGGGCGGAGGAGGCGGAGCTCTGTGTGGATATTCTCAATCATCTCAGCGGTTTCAGGCTGAATCTGTACCGGCACCGCGGCTGGGGCCATATCCTCGAAGAGCCCCTCAGCGACAACCGCATCACTGCTGATACGCTGACGGCGATGTGGGAGACTGTCGAGCAGAACAAGGGGATTCTGGCAGAGTATCTGCAGCGCAAAAAGGAGCTGCTCGGTTTGGCGAAGCTCTCCTGGTTCGATCTGGAGGCGCCTCTGGGGAAAGCGGGGGGGAAGTATACTTTTACCCGGGCCTGTCATTTTGTCATGGAGCAGCTGGCGGGGGTCTCTCCGCAGATGGCCCATTTCTGTGCCACCGCTTTTCAGAAACGCTGGATTGAAGGGGAGGACCGTCCCGGCAAGCGCGCCGGCGCCTTCTGCAGCAGTTTTCCGGTGAGCGGCCAGTCCCGGGTGTTCATGACCTTTGCCGGCACCCCGGGCAATCTCTCCACTCTCGCCCATGAGCTGGGCCATGCCTATCATCATCAGGTCGTCTCCGAGCTGCCTTTTCTGGCCACCCGCTATCCCATGAGTATCGCCGAGACCGCTTCGACTTTTGCGGAGATGGTGGTGGCTGATGCCGCTGTCGAGAGGGCTGCCACCCGGGAAGTGAAGATCGCCCTGCTCGACGGCAAGCTCAGAAACAGCGTCAGCTATTTCATGGATATCCATGCCCGTTTTAGTTTTGAGAGCGCCTTCTACGAGCGGCGGCGCCGCGGCCCTGTCGGGGTCGAAGAGCTGAACGGGCTCATGCTCGAGGCGCAGAGAAAGGCTTACCGGGGCAGCTTCGACCGGTATCAGGAGCATCTGTGGGCCTCCAAGCTTCACTTCTACCTGACCCGGGCGCCCTTTTACAATTTTCCCTACACCTTCGGTTACCTTTTCAGCGCCGGGCTCTACGCCCGGGCCAGGGCCGAGGGGCGCGCTTTTGAGGAGCGCTACATCAAGCTCTTGCGGGACACCGGGCGCCTCAGCGTCGAAGAGCTGGCCGCTAAGCATCTGGGGGTTGATCTGAGCACGGCTTCGTTCTGGGAGCAGGCCGTGGCGGTGGTGGCCGCCGATGTTGCCGAGTTTCTCCAGCTGACTGAGTAGGAAGGGAGAGCGGGACTAGTCGCGTCGCCCGGGCAGAGCAGCCGGGGGGAGGTTCGCCTAAATGTTGTGGCAGGCGACGTAATGGCCGCCGCCTCGATCGAGCATCGCCGGCTCTTCTTCGCGGCAGATGGGGAGAACCCGGTTGCAGCGGGTGTGAAAGTAGCACCCCGGAGGCGGATTCACCGGGCTGGGC
>JAAZIG010000270.1 GCA_012510325.1 Bacillota bacterium | reverse complement strand
TATGGAGGGCAACCTGACAGTGGAGCAGGCGCTGCGCTATTTGAATGAGCTGCGCGGGCGCCGCGGCGACTGGAGCCATGTTCTGCGCCTGGCCGACAGGCTGGAGCTGGACACGGCTGTGCCGATAAAGAATCTTTCCAAGGGCAACAAACAAAAGGTCGGCCTGGTCCAGGCCCTGATGCATCGCCCGGAGCTGTTGCTGCTCGACGAGCCGACCAGCGGACTGGATCCGCTGATGCAGCAGGAGGTCTACCGCCTCCTCAAAGAGGCCCGGGATGACGGGGCGACCGTTTTTTTCTCCTCCCATGTGATCAGCGAGGTCGAAACCATCGCCGAGCGGGTCGCGATCATCCGCAAGGGCCGGATCGTTGAAGAGGCCGCGCCTGGCCGGCTCATCGATATGTCGCTGCGCCGTTACCGGATTCGTTTTCGAAAGCCCGTGGATATCAAACCCCTCCTTGCCATTGAAGGCGTCAGGTCGGTGGGACCGCCCGGCGATCTGGGGATAACCCTGCAGGTGGAGGGGGAAGTGGATCGCCTGATCAAAGCGCTGGCTTCGCTTCCGGTAAGCGATCTGCAGAGCGAGCATCTCTCGCTGGAAGAGGTTTTCCTGACCTATTACCGGGATGGCGGAGAAAAGGGGGAACGCTGATCGTGTTGGCGGAGTTCAAACAGACCCTGCGCCGTCTGCGCGGGCAGATTATCGGCTGGGCTGTCGGTGTCGGTATCTACGGATTCTTAATGTCATTTTTCTATCCCTCCATGGTGGAAATGGGCGATATGACCGAAGACTTCATTGCCCTGTTCCCCGAAGCGGTGCTCGCTTTTTTCGAAAATATCTACTTCATCAGCACCCCCATGGGCTACCTTGATGTTTATTACTTCTCCTATATGCACCTGATTATCGGTATCCTGGCAGTAAGCGCCGGGGCCGGCCTGCTGGCCGCTGATGAGGAGAAGGGCGTCCTCGATCTGGTGCTGGCCCATCCGGTGAGCCGTTCGGGCCTCTTTTTCGGAAGGCTGCTCGCCCTGGCGACGGCTCTGATTTTCATTTTGACCGTGAGCTGGCTCAGCTGGGTGCTGCCCTCCGGGAGTGTGGAGCTGGTGCTGAACCCCGTGGAGCTGCTGCGCCCCTTTCTGCCACTTTTGGGGGTGTTGTTCCTTTTTGCCGCCACCGCTCTTTTTCTCAGCATGGTTCTGCCCGCCGCGCGCCAGGCCGGTATGCTCACCGGTGCACTGCTCGTCGGAAACTATCTGCTGCTGGGGCTTTCCAACATCAGCGACGAGCTTGAACCGGTGGTCAAGTATACGCCGCTGTACTACTACCAGGGCGGCACTGCGGTGGACGGTTTAAACGGCAACTGGCTCGCCGGGCTGCTTGCGGCAGCCCTGCTGCTGGCGGCTGCCGCCTGGCTTCTCTTTTTGCGCCGCGACATCAGGGTGGGTGGTGAGCGCAGCTGGAATCTGCCCTCTCTTTCGCGGAGACGCTCCTCCTGACAGCCGCAGGCGACAACGATATTCGTCCTGTATTTTAACCTTCATTGGCGCTATCGCTTCATCAGATAATTGCCCGAATGCGGGAGAGCGGCGCCCACTATTGCCGGCTGCACCCCGTTTGTCCCCATTGTTTTATGTTTGAAGCAGGCAAAGCGGGTTGTTCACCGGGTGCGGCGGGTCCCCTATCAGTCTGGGTCAATCCACAGGCGGGATTGTTTGCAGAGCTCACCCGCTCTCAAAGGGACCAGTCTGTCCCGGTGATCTGGAAAATAAAAAGGAAAATGGGCGATATTTGGGGAATTGCTGTATTGCGGGAGGGGGGACAATTATGATTGGCCGGTTCATCCAGCAGCAGCGCCTCAGGCGCAATCTGACCCAGAAATATGTGGCAGCGAAACTCGGTATTTCCCGCTCTACTTACAAGCGCATCGAATATGGCAAACGAGAGTTAACCCTGAACGAAGCGGAGAAGCTGGCTCTGGTTTTTGAGATGTCGCTGGAAAATCTTCTGGAAAGAGAGGAGCCCAGAGTGGGCGCCGGTGACGGGAACGAGCCCGTTGAGCAGCCGGTCGAGGTGCAGATCCGCATTACCGAAAAAAGCCTCGACAAGTTCAGGCAGATCCTGCTCTATGTTTTGACCAAAGTGGGCGCCAAACCCGCTGTGGGCGAGTCGGTGCTGCACAAGCTGCTTTACTTTATCGATTTTGACTACTACGAAAAATATGAAGATAACCTGATGGGGTTAACCTATATTAAAGGTTATCATGGCCCGGTACCGGCTGAGTTTGCTCCGGTGATCAAGGAGATGCAGGAGCAGGGGGAGATCGAGGCTGTGCAGAGCGCTCATTTCAGGTATCCCCACAAGAAATACCTGCCGCTAAAAGAGCCCGTTCTCGATATTTTCAATGCGCGTGAGATTAAGCATGTGGACAGCGTTCTCCAGCGCTTCTCCGACAAGGATGCCGCTGCGCTGAAGAAATGCTCCTGTCAGGACAGCCCGTGGTTGTCTGCAGAATATGGAAAACCGCTTTCCTACGAAAATGTATTCTCGCGCGGTGATCGATTTTCCGCCGGGAGTTGAGTGGTTTCTCTGATTAACTGAAACCTCGGCCGGGGTTGATCCCCGGGGCGGATCAATCGCCTGAATGCCAGGGTTTCAGCTTTAACCAACCGGAGAGACCGCGGAAAAATCCGGCAACGCCAAAAATTATTGCGCCCACGGCAATAAGGTAGTAGATCGTTCCGCTGACCGGTGCATAGAAATAGGTGGTGGCCGCGGCGATGGCGCCGCCCAGCACCAGCATGATCCCCGCAATTACCTGGCGGGCATGGATGAGCGTCGCTTTGGCCCGCTCATCAGGATCGGCCGTCTCGGCAGTGGGTTTCTCTTTTTCTTCCGTATATATCTTTTCGAGAAGCTGCTCTGTCCGGGAAGAAGCCCCCGGTGCAGCGGCAAGCGCCTCCACATTTTGTTCCTCTTTCCCCTCCGCCGCCGGCTCATCGCCCAGGATAACTTCTTCCGGGGCGGGCTCTTCCGTCTCCGTCTCCGCAGGGACAGGGGGGGCGGTCTCGGCTGCGGGGAGCTCGTCAACTGCGGGAGCCCCTGCTTCCGGCTTCGTCTCTTCCGCCTCCGCCGCCGGCTCATCGCCCAGGACAACTTCTTCCGGGGCGGACTCTTCCGTCTCCGTATCCACAGGGATAGGGGGGGCGGTCTCGACGACGGGGGGCTCTTCAACTGCGGGGGCTTCTGTATCCGCCTCCGCTGCCGGCTCATCGACGGCCGGAGCCTTCTCGCCCAACGGCAGGTCGGGAATGTGATCCGCCCGGATCCAATTGGGCATCCCTTTGTTCCAGACCATGTCGCTGGGTTGGATCCCGGGTTGGTTGCAGAGCTCTTCCCAGGTCAGCGGACCCAGATTTCTATTTTGATGGAACAGATACCAGGATACAGCGGTGGGCGGAGCGGGGTCCACAGATTCTTCAATTATGTCACATACCGGACAACCTTTGTTTTCGTTCCAGCACTTCTCATGATAGGATGTCTCGCATGTCGGGCAGGTGACATAATCGTGGTACTCCCGAAGCGGGATCCTGCAAAGAGGGCAGATGCTATTTTCAGGAATACTCAT
>JAAZIG010000269.1 GCA_012510325.1 Bacillota bacterium | reverse complement strand
GGGCGGCGGGCCTGCCGCACTGCATAAAAAAATGAAAACCCTCTCCGGTATGATCTCTTCCTGACTATATCTATTCTGCAGCCGGGTAGAAAAAATACGGGCAAGCGTTTTCTTTTAGATGATCTCTTCAGTTTTGCTTTGCTTCAGGGAAACCGGGATTAAAGAGCCGTCAGCCTCAACATAGAATATATACCAGGACTGTTCCGGGCCGGGTTTGAATTCCATCAGACACTGCCAGCAATAGTACTGGTTATTTCCTACTTTACCGGTATCCGCTGAGCGGCACAGCGGGCACCGCATCATGGACACTTCCACTTCCGTTTTCAGATCAAATGCGCAGCTATTATTCCCGAAAACGGTCCGAATCATACACCGCGGCGATGAGGCCTCCGCCCAGGAGCAGATCGCCCCGGTAAAACACCGCCGCCTGCCCGGGGGCCACCGCCGCCTGGGGCGTGTCGAATTCGAGGCGCGCCCGCCGCTCCGGCAGCGGGAGCAGACGCGCCGGGGTCTCGGGAGCAAGGTAGCGTATTTTTGCCGTGACCCTTTCCTCCTGCTCCAGCGACGGCCAGGCGATGAGGTTGAGCCGGGCCACCTCGGCGGCGCAGCGATAGAGCTCTTTTCTTTCCCCGACCACGATGCTGTTGTCGGCGGGGCGCAGCTCGAGGACGTAGAGGGGCTGCGCCGCGCTGAGAGCGAGGCCGCGCCGCTGTCCCACTGTGTAGAAGGGGATTCCCTCGTGGCGGCCGATGACTGTGCCGCTGCGATCGACAATGGGCCCCGGCTCCGCCCTGAGGCCACGCCGCTTCAGGAAGCTCCGGTAGTCGCCGCGGGGAATGAAGCAGATCTCCTGGCTCTCTTTCTGGTCCGTTGCCGCGGGGCCCAGCCCTGCCGCTCTGGCGTAAACCTCTTTTTTGGTCAGGGAACCGAGGGGAAAGAGGCAGCGGGCCAGCTGCTCCTGGGTCAAATTGTAGAGCATGTAGGACTGATCCTTGTCCCTGTCGAGCCCTTTTCGCAAAAGGTGGCGCTTCTTCCTGGGGCAGTGCTCCACCCGGACATAGTGTCCCGTGGCGATCCGGGGGATGGAGCGCTCCTGGGCCGCCTCCAGCAGGGCGGCGAATTTGATCTCGCGGTTGCAGATGACGCAGGGGTTGGGGGTGCGGCCGCGGCTGTATTCGGCGGCGAAATAGTCGATCACGCAGTGCTCGAAGCGTTCGCGCAGATCGACCACTTCATGGGATATCGCCAGGGTTTCGGCGACGGCGGCGGCCCGGGCCACCGCCTCGGAGGGGGCGGGAGCCCCCGGCGGTTCCTCTTCAGTGAACAGCTGAAAAGTGAGCCCCGCCACCTCATAGCCCTTCTCCACGAGGATGGCGGCGGCGACGGCGCTGTCGACCCCGCCGCTCAGGGCAACCAGTACTTTAGTGCTGTTAATCGGGAAACACCCCCCGCAACCCGGCCTCAGGAGCCCGGAGGCTTCTGCAGCGGCTCCCACCGGCCGCTCCCCCGGGAAATTTCGTCAAAGCGCTTCCTGGCCGTCTCGGCCGCCCGGTGGGGCAGGGCGGCGATCACCGTAACCGCAGCGCCGTACTCGGTGCTGATGATCTCCCCCTGCAGCGATTCCAGCAGACGGAGCAGCGCCCCGATCTCTTCGTACGAAACGAGGAGGCGCACGTAGCGCAGCCTCTCCCGGACCACCACTTCGCCCCCGTCGATACAGTCGCGGGCGCACTGGCGGTAGGCCCGGGTCAGCCCCCCGATACCGAGCTTCACCCCGCCAAAATAGCGGGTCCCCACCACCGCCAGGCCGGACAAATTCCGGCCCTGCAGCAGCTGCAGCATCGGCAGGCCGGCGGTGCCGGCCGGCTCCCGGGCATCGAAGGAGCGCTCCACCAGGGCGCCTTCCTCCATAACCCGGTAGGCGTGGGCATGATGAGTGGCGTCGGGAAATTCCTCGCGAATCCGCTCGATAAAGCTCTGCGCCGCCTTTTCACCGGCAGCCGGGGCGGCGGTGCCGATGAAGCGGGAGCCCTTGACCGTAAAGCGTGCGCGGACCTCCCGGCGAAGCGTCCGGTAACGATATTTGCTCACCGCAGTCTAACCTTCTTCCTTGGGCGGCGCCGTCCCCCCGGTTTGTGCCGGGCCTCTTTCCGGAAGCCCCTCTTCTTCCGGCGCAGACGCTTGTGCGGCGGCGCTCTTGGCACCCTGATGGAGCCGGTGCAGCCGCTCCTTGATCTGTTTCTCGAAGCCTTCTTCTCCGGGGTGGTAGAATGTTTTCCCCACCAGCTCCCGGGGGAGATAGCACTGCTCCACAAAATGTCCGGGATGATCATGGGGGTAGCGGTAGCCTTTGCCGTGGCCCAGGCGGGCGGCGCCGCGGTAGCCCGTCCCCCGCAGGTGCCGGGGAACGCGATAGCTTTCGCTCTCCTCAACGGCCTCCAGAGCCGCTTCGATGGCTTTGTACGAGGCATTGCTTTTGGGGGCGGCGGCCAGATATACCGCCGCCTGGGCGAGGGGAATGCGCCCTTCGGGAAGGCCGACGAGCTGCACCGCCTGGGAGGCGGCCACCGCCATCTGCAGCGCCTGCGGATCGGCGTTGCCGATATCTTCGGCTGCGCTGATCACCAGGCGCCGGGCGATAAACAGGGGATCTTCACCGCCCTTGATCATGCGGGCGATCCAGTAAAGCGCGGCATCGGGATCCGAACCGCGGATCGACTTGATCAGCGCTGAAACGATATCGTAATGCTCGTCCCCGGCCCGGTCGTAGGTGTAACCGGGCGACTGGAGCGCCTCCGCGGCCGTCTCCACGGTGATGGCGCTATGGCCGCCGTTTCGTTCGGCGATATCGGCGGAGAGTTCGAGGGCGTTGAGGGCGGCCCTGACGTCGCCGTTGGCCTGCTCGGCCAGATATTGCAGCGCCTCCGGGTCCACCGTCAGCTCCAGCCGACCCAGCCCTCTCTCTTCGTCGGCCAGGCCCCTTCGCAGCAGTTTCAAGATTTCGTCCGAGGGCAACGGTTCAAAAATAAAAAGACGGGTGCGCGAAAGGAGGGGCCCGTTCAGATAGAAGAAAGGATTTTCCGTGGTCGCTCCGATAAAGATGACCGTTCCCTGCTCCACCGCTTCCAGCAGGGTGTCCTGCTGCGCCTTGTTGAAGCGGTGGATCTCGTCGATAAAGAGGATCGTCCGCCTGCTCTCGAGCGACCAGCGGTCGCGGGCGGCGCCGACCACCTCGCGGATATCCTTCACCCCGGCGGTGACGGCGTTGAGCTGAACAAAGGCAGCCCGAGTGGTGGAGGCGATGATCAGGGCAAGCGTGGTTTTACCGGTGCCGGGGGGGCCGCAGAAGATCATCGAGGGAACCTTGTCCGCAGCGACGAGACGGCGCAGCGGCCTGTTCTCGCCGAGAATACTCTCCTGACCGGCAAATTCGCTCAAATCGCGCGGGCGCATCCGCAGGGCCAGCGGGCCTTCTTCACGCATCTTCTTTTCCCAGCCCATGGTAATCAGATCGATCGTCAACAGCTCCTTCGCTAACAGACTTTACCGGCAAGACACCTTTGGTGCCTGCCTTTTCCAGATCTTCTTCAATTATATCATGAAACCGCTTTCCTCCAGCCGCTTGGCCGACAAAATAGAAACGCCCTTTCTGCAGCACCGCTCCAGAAAAGGGCGTTTATCCGTTCAGTTTGTTCCGGCCGCCGTTTAAAGACGGCTAATAGTTGATCCCCCACATTCCCCCGGCGGCGCCGAAGATAAATCCTAAAAATATCTTCACCACCAGGCTCCAGCCGACAGTCAGATCATCGGCGACAATCAGCCCTGCAGCGAGCATGAGCAGAACATAGATCGCGCCGACGGCTCCGCCGTTCAGCCAGCCGCGCATTCCGATCTTGCGCGCGGCGTAGGACGAGCCCCACAGGATCGCGATCGTGCCGACGGCATAAACAAGATATGGAGCCGTCTTCTCCGGCAGCGCCGTCAGATAGAGAAGCAGGGCAATCAGCAGCAGCATCACCGCTGAAAAGAGCAGGGCCAGCAGGATGCCCCGGCCCAGGTTCAGCCAGGCGCTCTGGCGCAGCTGTTGAAGAAGCTGATTGTTGTTCGCCGGCCGGTGTTTCATCAATTCGCCCCCTGAAAAGAGCATATGAGCCGGCAGGCGTAATTATTACCCCTCTTCGCCTTCGTCGAGGACCCGCTCAATCCCCCCGCGGTTGAACTTGATATTAACATTGTCGGCCACGCGCAAGGTCACCGTTTCATCCCGCAGCTCCCTGATGACCCCGTGGATCCCGCCGATGGAGACAACGCGGTCTCCTTTTTGCAGTTCCGAGAGCATTTCGCGCCTTTTTTTCTGCTGCTGCTGCTGCGGACGGATCAGGATAAAATAAAATATGGCGAAGATCACGACCATCCACAATATGCCCGTGTACGGGCCCAACTTTGCAATTAGCTCCTGCATTTCTCTGCACCTCCGTAATAATGTGTTAGTTTTGGTTTCTTCAGTTGGTAGTACCGCTCAAACCTATCTTCACGAATCGCTTCGCGTATCTCCCGCATCAGGGCGGCAAGGTAATAAAGGTTGTGATATGTAGTCAAGCGCATCCCGAGGATCTCCCCGGCGTTGAACAGGTGGCGGATGTAGGCCCGCGTGTACTGCCGGCAGACCGGACAGCCGCACTCCTCGTCCAGCGGTGCCATATCGGCGGCGTAGGCGGCATTGCGCACCGTCAGGTAGCCCCGGCTGGTCATCACCCTGCCGTTGCGCGCTATCCGGGTCGGCAAAACACAATCGAACAGGTCGATCCCGAGACGGCTTCCCTCCAGAAGCGCATCCGGCGAGCCCACGCCCATCAGATAGCGCGGTTTCTCCGCCGGCAGCAGCGGAACGGTGCCGTCGAGGAGTTCATACATCAGCTCTTTGGGTTCCCCCACGCTCAACCCGCCGATGGCGTAGCCCGGAAAGTCAAGGGCGACCAGCCCCTCGGCGGAAAGTCTTCTCAAATCCTGGTAAACACCTCCCTGAACGATCCCGAACAGCGCCTGATCCCGGCGCAGGTGGCTCGCCAGAGAACGCTGGGCCCAGCGTTCGGTGCGCTCCACCGCCCGTCTGACCTCGTCGTGCGGGGCCTCGTGGGGCAAAAAATGATCCAGAACCATGGCGATATCCGAGCCGAGCAGGTTCTCTATCCGGATGACCCGCTCGGGGGTAAGGTGATGCGTCGAGCCGTCGATATGCGAGGTAAAAATAACCCCGTCTTCTTCAACTTTCCGCAGGCCGCCAAGGCTGAATATCTGAAAACCGCCGCTGTCGGTGAGGATGCCGCCGGACCAATTCATCATCCGGTGCAGCCCCCCGGCGCGGGCGATGACCTCGACTCCGGGACGCAGATAGAGATGGTAGCTGTTGGCCAGGATCATCTTTGTCTCGAGGGCGGACAGCTCCCCGGTTGTGATCCCCTTGACCGTTCCCTGCGTCCCCACCGGCATGAAGGCGGGGGTCTCCACAGCGCCGTGGCCGGTGAGCAGCCTGCCCCACCGCGCGCCGGTCCGGGAACAGCGCTTGATCAGCTCAAAATTTATGGCCATCCCTTCCACCCCGCTATAGCTTATCTTAACCATTTCTTGCTGTCAATTATGCTTTATTCCTTTTCCGGCACCCTCTGGAGGGTGCTGAAAATGCGCCGGCGACCGCCCGGGCCTCACAGGAGGAGCATGCTGTCGCCGAAGCTGTAGAAGCGGTATTTTTCCTGGACGGCCAGGCGGTAGGCCTCCAGCACCGGCTCCCTTCCGGCAAAGGCGCAGACCAGCATCAGCAGGGTGGAGCGGGGCAGGTGGAAGTTGGTCAGCAGAAGGTCGACAGCCTTGAAGCGGTAGCCGGGGTGGATGAAGAGAGCGGTCCAGCCCTCCTGCTCCTTCAGGAAACCGCGCTCGTCGGCGGCCGCCTCCAGAACGCGGCAGACCGTTGTTCCCACGGCACAGATGCGCCCGCCCCGCCGGCGGGTTTCATTGATCCGGGCAGCGGCGGCGGCACCCAGGCGATAATATTCGCGGTGCATCTGGTGGCTGCGGATATCTTCTTCGCGGACCGGCTGAAAGGTGCCCGGGCCGATATGGAGGGTGGCAAAGGTCCAGCCCACCTTTTTGCGGCGCAGCTGTTCGAAGATCTCCGGGGTAAAGTGGAATCCCGCCGTGGGAGCGGCTGAAGAGCCGTTCTCGGCGGCATAGATGGTCTGGTACTGAGCCGGGTCTTTCAGCTCCTGCTTGATGTAGGGGGGCAGCGGCACCCGCCCGAGGCGGGGCAGCATCTTCTCCAGCGGCTCCGGTCCGCTGAAGCGAACCAGCCGCTGTCCCCGCCCGGCGTACTCCACAATCTGCGCCTGCAGACCCCGCTCAAAGAGCACCGCGGCGCCGGGTTTGAGCTTGCGCCCCGGGCGGACCAGGGCCAGCCACTCCTCCCCGGCGAGGCGGTGCAGCAGGAGCAGCTCCGCTTCGCCGCCGTCTTTGGAGCGCTTACCGAGAAGGCGG
>JAAZIG010000033.1 GCA_012510325.1 Bacillota bacterium | reverse complement strand
GCTGCGGGGGGGGAGCTGGGCCGGGTGCTCTCGCAGAATGCTCCTGTGTGGAGCGGGGGCGCCGCCGCCTGTGTCGTTCTCGCCTCGGGCGGTTATCCCGGTCCGTACGAGACGGGGAAACCGATCCAGGGACTGAGAGGGAGCGGCGGGGGTTTTGATCCCGGCGCCGGCGAGGGGCTGGCCCTTTTTCATGCGGGGACCGCTTTAGATGAGAACGGTGCAGTCGTCACTGCAGGCGGGCGGGTGTTGGGCGTCACCGCCTGGGCGGCGGGGTTGCGCCGGGCTCTGGATGTAGCCTATCGCAGAGCGGAGCAGATCGAATTCGCGGGCCGCTATTACCGCCGAGACATTGGGCACAGGGCCCTTTAGAGGGAATATAAGCAAATAAAACGCTTCTGTGAGCCCCAAGAGAGCTCTTTTGTGGTAAAATAATATCGGCAATTGGTTCTATTGAGAATTGCCGGAAGATTAATTGCGGAAGAGCACTGGAGGGGAGGATGGCTGTGGAGCGTAATTTTGCGGTTACGGGGAAGCGGGAGGTGGTCTACAAGGCTGCCGGCGATAGAAGGCTTTTCACCGATCCGGATGCGGATGAGGCGAGAGCCTTTTTTCAGGGCAAATCCCGCAAAAAGGTGGATAAGACCACTACGGTCAAAGAGGCCGTGGATCGGCTGGTGCACGACGGCGACTATATTGCGGTGGGGGGATTCGGAGGGACCCGTATTCCCAACGCCCTCGTTCACGAGATCGCGAGACAGCGGCGCAGAAACCTCGGATTGGCCGGGCATACCGATACGCACGACTTTCAGATTTTGGCCGCCGGGCGCTGCATCAACCGCTGCGATATCGCCTACATTATCGGGTTGGAGGCGCGGGGGCTTTCCCGCCGCTCCCGGGAGGCGATTGAACAGGGGGAGGTTGAGGTGACGGAGTGGACCAATGCGGCGATGGCCTGGCGCTACAAGGCGGCGGCCATGGGGCTTTCCTTTGTCCCCACGCGGACGATGCTGGGCACTGACACGGTCAAGTACAGCGCCGCTGTGGAGATGGAATGCCCCTTTACGGGGAAGAAGTACCTGGCGCTGCCGGCGCTCTATCCCGATGTGGCGATGATCCATGTGCATCGCGCCGATGTCTACGGTAATTGCCAGATCGACGGTATCGTCATCTCGGATCATGACCTGGCCCGGGCGGCGAAGAGGCTGATTATCACTACCGAGAGGCTGATCCCTGAAGATGAGATCCGCCGCCAGCCCGATCGCACGGTGATCCCGTACTATCTGGTTGACGCCGTTGTGGAGGTTCCCTACGGTTCGTACCCTGCCAATATGCCTTATGAATACTACAGCGATGAGGAGCACCTTCAGGAGTGGCTGCGCGTGGAGCGGGATCGTCAGCAGCTGGAGCGCTTCATGGAGCGCCATATCTACGGGGTCGACAACTTTTGGGATTATATCCAGCTGAACGGCGGCCTGCAGCGGATGACGGAGCTGCGTCATCAGGAAGTTCTCGTGGAGAAATAAACCTTCTGGAGGTTGAAATGATATGGAGTACAACCGCATGGAGCTGATGATCTGCCTGGCCTCGCGCCTGCTGGAGGACAACAGCACCGTCGTCGTGGGGACGGGGGCGCCCTGTGCCGCGGCGATGCTGGCGCAGTGTCTGTACGCGCCCAACCTGATGATCTTCTTCGAAGCGGGGGGGATCGGGCCGCAGCTGCCCTCGATGCCCATCTCGGTGGGCGATTCGCGCACTTTTTACCGCGGCCTCGCCGCCGGGAGCATGCCCGAGATCATGGAGAACTGTCAGCGGGGGATGGCGGATTACGCTTTCCTCGGCGGGGCGCAGATCGATATGTACGGCAATATCAACTCGACGATGATCGGTGATGATTATGAGAACCCGCAGGTGCGCTTTCCGGGCAGCGGCGGGGCCTGCGACCTGGCCTCGTTCTGCTGGCGGGTGATGGTGATCACGGTGCAGGATGCGCGCCG
>JAAZIG010000032.1 GCA_012510325.1 Bacillota bacterium | reverse complement strand
GGATGACAATAATTCCCTTTATGAGCCAGGGACGGATCTCCTGGCTCACTTTTGGGGGCGAAAGCAGTGGCAGTACTACTGGGGTAACTCCGAAAGAAACGCCAGAGCACAGATCCTTCAGGCTGCGCCTTCAGGATGACATCGGCGGCTAACGTTCAGGCTGCGCTTTCAGGGTGACAGCGGCGGCTAATGTTTAAGCCGGAGGTAGTATCTTCGGGCCTTCCTTGACCTCAATTCCGCCCATCAGTGCCCGCGCCCGGAGTCGCAGCAGGGGGTCGGGCTGCTCCCCAGCTTCCTCGATTTTATGTCTGGCGACAATACCGCCGTCCTCCTGATCTTTGAAGGTGATCCCTCCCAATAAGGCGGAACCTTCGTAATCCACCGCCAGACCTGAAGGAATGACCACGTTTATCCCGCCCATAAGCGCCGTCAATTCGACAACTGTTTCTCCCTTGGGAATCTCTGCCGCTGTCAGATCAATTTTGATGGCACCCATGAAGGCAAAATAGCTGCCGCTTTCCAGTCTCCATAAATCCGATCCGCCCACATCGATGCTGCCAAGAAAAGCCCAGCGGCCGCGGTTGCTCTCGGTCCTCAACCGGCTGCTAACGAGGCTTAAACCGGCCATAATCAAAAGTAAGGCCAGGAAGATGTTCCAGAAGGTTTCGATGCTCAATTCTGTCAGGTAGCCAAATTTTCGAAGCAGAAAAAAGGCACCGATGAAAATCAAGAGCAGTCCGCTAAGAAACTGCCCTGAAGAAAATACTGTCTTGCTTTTTTTTCCGGCGGATGTCCGGCGGAAAGAGCCGCTCGCCCAATCCAATCCCAGAAGAATCAGCAGCACCGGCCAGTAAGACAAGATCTCCTGCACACTGATAGCGAAGCCAAACTGTTTCAAGATGAGCACTATCCCCAGCAGCAGCAAAAACAGTCCGACAAAAAAACGACCGCCCAGATAACGCATTCGTTTCACCTCCGTTTAATCTAGCCGCAAACGGCCAAGGTTTGACCGGGGGCCGCTGGTGAAGGAGCTTCTCCGATAGACAGTGGGCCGGATAAAAGCCGCCTCAGTTTCAGCTTTCCCGGAAAATCGGATTCTTTTCCACGACAATCCAGTGCTCCGTCTGCTCGAGCTGCCCGGCCAGGCGGTAGAGGGTGTCCTCGCGCCCCTTGGCGGCGACAAATTGCACCCCCACCGGTAAACCCTGTGCGGTCAGGTGAAGCGGCACCGACATGGCCGGCTGTCCGGTGAGGTTGGCCAGCTGGGTGAAGGGGGTTCGCTTGAGGCTCCTTATGATCAGATCGTCGGCAAAACCGCTCTTTTTGGCAATTTTGATCAGATTCAACCGTGAAGCCCACTTCATCATGCTGACTTCACCGGGCTTCATATCGAGCTCACCGATCTTGGAAGGGGGATCGGCGGTGGTCGGGGTCATGTAGAGATCGTAGTCCTCGAAAAATAACTCCATCCTGGAAGCGGCGCGGTCCCATTCGTGGAGGCTTAAAACCAGCTCATCGCTGGAGGTGACCTTGCCCAGCAGCCCCAGCATCCAGGTAGCCGGCTCAACGTCGTCGAAACGGGCTTTCCGGCCCAGGATCGGTTCGAGGAAGGAGAGCTCCGCAGCAACCTCTCCAAAATAAAGCGTCATATAGCTTTTCCCGATCGCTTCGCCGTCGACGGGCGCCTCTTTCTCTTCCACAAAATGACCCAGCGACGAGAGATAGCCGGCCGCTTTGGTAACGGCCTCGACACATTCTGGATGAACGGCAGTGCCGAGAGGGGACCTGGTGGAGAAAGCGATTTTCAGATTGCCTGTGGGACCCTGAGCGACACATTCGCGATAATCGTGATCGAATGGGGGAGGGGCGAAGGCCGCCCCGGGTTCGTAACCTTTGATCAGATCGAGAACATAAGCGCTGTCGCGAACAGATCTGCTCAAAACATGCTGCACGGAAGCCCCCTGCCAGGCTCTGCCAAAGCGGGGGCCTACCGGCGTCCGCCCGCGGCTGGGCTTCAGCCCAAAGAGGCCGCAAAAGGCGGCCGGGATGCGGATCGAGCCGCCGCCGTCGTTGGCCCCGGCGATAGGCACAATTCCGGAAGCGACGGCGGCAGCACCTCCGCCGCTCGAACCGCCGGGGGTATAAGCTGTATTCCAGGGGTTGCGAGTCGGACCGTGAAACTGGGGCTCGGTGATCCCCATCAGGGCAAACTCGGGAACATTGGTTATCCCCAAAATGGTAACGCCCGTGTAGCGCATCCGCGCGGTAAATTCCGAATCGGCCTTCGCCAGGTTGTTCCGGAGCGCTTTGGCCCCCTGGGTCATCGGCTCGCCCTTGATCTCCTGACTGATATCCTTCAGCAAGAAGGGGATCCCGGCAAAGGGTTTTGCTGCAGGGATTTCGCGGACCGCGGCGCGGGCCTGAGGGAACATTTTATGTATGACTGCGTTAAGCTTTGGATTCAGCTGCTCCAGACGGGCGATGGCCGCGTCGACGATCTCTTCCGGGGCCACCTCTTTTCTCTGAATAAGCCCGGCCAGCGCAGTGCCGTCATATCTCCAATAAGGAAAAGTTGACACGGCGATTCCTCCTTGTTAAGTGATGTTAAATGATGACAAAGGCGAACTGTTCCTGTTTGATCAATCATACCAATTTTCTGTTACAGGATCAATTTTCTTGTCTGCCCCATTGAGGCGGTGAAAGCGCTCTGTGATTGCTTCTTCGAAGCGGGTATGTTATATCTTATCTTTTGCAGTTGTCTTGATAAAAAAGGCCACTGTAGCCTGATGTAGCAAGGCTTTAGTGGCCTGATATTTTTACAAGAAGTTGTTGCTTATTTAGTTTTTTTTGTATCGCCCAGGATTTTTTTAATGTCCCCCAGTGCATAGTATTTTCGGCAGAGGTCCACGCCGAATGTTTCAGTGATTGCTTTAGTGATTTCGTCGACATAATCAAATAGGTACCAGTTACTTTCCAGATGGCTTCCTGATGATTTATTCAAGCTCTCCACTATTCTGGTGACAGAATATTTATTGTCAAGGCTTAGTGCCAGTAGACGGGCGATGATGAGAGAAACGAAACATATTAGAAAATGTGCCTGGATATGGTCATGACGTGAAAGGTAAACGGGACGTGCTTTCAAATCGCTTTTTGTAACCTTAAAAGCCTCTTCGATACGCCAGAGCTCGCGGTAAATCGCGAGGATTTCCTCATCGCTTTTCTTCCATTCACTGGTTACGATAGCATAGTAACCATCAAATTTTTCTTCTTCACGCAATTTTTCTTCATCGAATGTAGGCCTTTGCTTAGTTGTTACGACCTCGCCTGTCTTAGGATCAAAGACAAGATTTTTAACGTATTTTGCTGCGCCATAAGATATGGCTCGGTTGTACTTCGAAGGGTTTTTTACTAAATCTCGGGCTTTTAAAAGAGCAGATTCTCGTTCAGCTTTTGCTTTACGGTCATATTTAGCGCTGTAAACGATGATCTGCTTTTCATCAATACGAACCTTGCTTCTGCCTCCTTTTGCATTACTGACGGCAATTTTTCGGGGATGCAACCTGGACTTAATTTTGCGGTCATCACTTATCTGTTTGTACCCATATGCATCTAAGACATAGTTTTTTAGCTCTCTGTTCCCGCCGCGTACCGTTTGCGAATAAACATACCCATTTCCCCTAGCCAGGTTAAAGGCGATATTGTCAGCTGTGTTAATTCCTTTGTCTCCCACCACGATGACTCGACCAATTTTGTAAGTTTTTTTAACCTTGTCCAAGACCGGCATCAGTGTCTCGCAATCATTGGTGTTGCCGGGGAAGAGTTCATAGATTATCGGGATGCCCTTGGTGTCCATGAGCAACCCCATCTGAATGATCGGATTTGGGCGGTGTTCTTTGCCAACGCCTTTTCTTTTTAGCTCATCTTGTTTGTCAATTTCGAAATAATAATTGGTAACATCGTAGAAAACAACTTCAGCATTTCTTTGAAACTTGTTTTGCATCTGTCGGTGCAGGTGTAGTTGAAGCTTATCTTTAAAAGTAACCACTTGCGTAAGACAGCGGTAAACGTCATCTAGCGAAAACTGAGTGTTTTCAAAGTAGCGTTCTCTTTCCTCGTATGTTTTTTTCTTTGAAGCGGGAGCTAGAATCCGAGAGTAGATTAACAGTTTCATAATATTGTTCGTATTGAACTTGGATTTGAAAGGGCGGGAATGGTTGTAGAAAAAAATATGTAACCCAAGTTCATGGTAAAGCTTGCTTAAGGCGGCGTAACCGATGTTTTTTCGGTTGGCCTGTCCTTCTACTAGGATTTCCTTGGGGTCAAACCTTAAGAGAATCGGTTGTTTTTCCAAGGCTGCTTTTTCTGTCATTTCCTTGGCTACAGCCCTAAAATGGGCGATGGGATCATCGTACTGTTTTTTAAGATCCTCAAGATACCCTATTGATTGAATCGTTTTATGCCTGACTTTTTTTGTGACTGGATCTCTGTAACCTTC
>JAAZIG010000268.1 GCA_012510325.1 Bacillota bacterium | reverse complement strand
TCTCCACAGTTGTTCCCGCGGCCAGGTAAATTTTATGTTGTTGCGCCGCAGCGCGGTGCCGGCTGAAAAAGAGATTGTTCCACTCTGCAGCCTGCCGGGCAAAGAGCCGGAAGCGGCCGGCAAAATCCGCCGCCCCCCCCAGCCGCCCCGCAGAATCGCAGAGCAGAAAAGAGCTGTGGGCTGGCAGCACCGCCAGATCCGGCCGCAGCGTCTCGATGAGCGCCGCCAGATCTGCAGCATATTCCTCCGGCTGCGCCATCCTGATCCCGGCAAGGGAAAATACAGCCACCCTGAGCATAGCCCGGCCTCCGTGACAATTTGTTCGGAGCGCGGCGCTCGCTCCCTGCACGCAGCACCGGCGCTCCGGTAAGTTTTACTTCTTCACGGCAAGCACAATTCCTTTACCGGGTGATCATCACCGGAGCGAGAAAATGCACCGCGAGATCAGCTCCCCCCGCCCATTTTTCGTGAGCCAGGGACGGATCTCCCGGCCCATTTTCGGAATCCCCCCTCGAAACCCAGGTATTTTATGTTACCGCTGCACCAGGCAAATACTGCGGGTTATGCACCCCTGTTGGCTTCAGGAGGGCACGGGATGGATCTGGCGGTACAATTTCAAAGCCCAGCTCCTCTGGAGCACCTCTGGTCAAGTCCCCTCCCGCGCTGAGAGAGTTAACCTTGCGCCCCACCTGTCGTTCTCCACCACAGCGCCGGGAGAAGCCCGCCCGGCACATAAAAAAGGCCTCTTCAGCGGGACAGAGGCCGTGGGAAGAGCAGCCAACCGGCTCATTTAGGACTGAACATCGACTTGCTTCTGTGAAAACAGATAGTAGAGGTTATAGCCGGCAATAATCAACCCCATGATGAGGTTGTTCCAGGAGAGGGTGGTCGATGCCAGGATATTGGTCACATTGACCAAAGCCAACCAGAGCCCGACCACGATATGGATTACATGAAAAGTGGTCACCTTGTTACCCCCCTTTCTCTATTATTAGGCGGCGCCGCTTCGGGAGCGGGCCAAAGTGCCGCCTCCTCCTAAAAGAGCGACTGAATAAAAGGAAACAGGTAGCGGGACAAGAAAAAGAGCACCACGATCAAACCGATCAGCCAGGCTCCGTATTTGATCGCGGCGTAGCCCAGACCGACCAACCTGCCTTCTTCGATATCGTTCATCTGCCCTCACCTCGTTTTGATTTGCCTTTAGTTTGCAGAATGAAGGGGGCAATTATACTCCCGGGGGATAAGAGAGGCGCTTAAAGCAAAAAATAGACCCGGGAGTTCGCAGAAAGGAGGGAAATAATGACCAAGAAGTCTAGTCGAGGACGGAAGCAAAAACGAAGTGTTGAGCCCCAGAAGGTGGAGAAGTGCCGCGAAGAGGTCGCCCGGGAGCTGGGCGTGGAGCTGCCGGAAAAAGAAAAAGGGAAGAAGAAAAAGAAGGTTCCCCCGGGGAACACTTCGAGCTACCGGTTAGACGACCGGTAACAGTCTTTTCATCTAAAATAAGCCGGTCTCCACAGCCCCGTTGCGGGCTGCGGGACCGGCTTCTCTTTCAGGGAATCAGCGGTTTGCTGACACTTCTGTGGCGATGGCGCGGCCCAGGGCTGCTGTTCCGGCGCTGCCGCCGAGGTCGTAGGTTGTGCTTTTCCCTTCGCCAAGCACCGCCGCAACGGCCTGTTCGATCCTGACAGCGGCCTCCTCCTCGCCCAGATGGCGCAGCATCAGCGCAGCGGAAAGGATTGTCGCCGTTGGGTTAACCCGGTCTTTTCCGGCGTATTTCGGGGCGCTGCCGTGCACCGGCTCAAAGAGAGCCACTTCGTCGCCGATATTGGCCGACGGGGCCACTCCCAGCCCCCCGACGAGCCCGGCGCAGAGATCGGAGAGGATGTCGCCGTACAGATTCGGCATGACCATGACATCGTAGAGGTGGGGCTTCTGCACCAGCTGCATAGCCATATTGTCCACGATGCGCTCCTCAAATTCGATTTCGGGGAACTGCTCCGCCACGGCGCGGACCGACTCGAGGAAAAGCCCGTCGCTCAGCTTCATAATGTTGGCCTTGTGCACCGCAGTGACCTTGCGGCGACCCTGCCGGCGGGTATAATCAAAGGCGTAGCGGGCAATCCGCTCCGAGGCGCTGCGGGTGATTATCTTGATGCTCTCGGCGGCATCGGGGCCGACCATATGCTCCACCCCGGCGTAAAGGTCCTCGGTGTTTTCACGGACCACCACCAGATCGATATCCCGGTAGAGCGATTTAACTCCGGGATAACTCTTTGCCGGGCGCAGGTTGACATAAAGATCGAGGGCCTTGCGCAGGGCCACATTGACGCTGCGGTAACCCGAGCCGATGGGCGTGGTCAGCGGCCCTTTCAACCCGACTCCGATCTGTTTAAGGGAGACGATGGTCTCCTCGGGAAGAGGGGTTCCACACTTTTCGAGAGCCTTCTCCCCGGCGAGCGCCTCTTCCCAGGCGATCCCGACCCCTGTTGCCTCCACCACCGCTACCGCGGCGGCGACAATCTCGGGGCCGATGCCGTCGCCCGGGATCAAAATAACTTTAT
>JAAZIG010000267.1 GCA_012510325.1 Bacillota bacterium | reverse complement strand
TCGCAATATCTATGGCCGACCTGATTATTTTCGAAATCATCGCTGCCCAGCAGATCGAAGAAGTCGTCCCATCTCCTGAAGGGGAGCCCCACAGCGGCACATTCTGCGGCAAGATTGTCGCGGGCAAAGATGCCGTCGGCGTAGGCGGCGGCAAAGCGGTCGTTGGTCCCGTCGCCCACATAGAGCACCCGGCAGCCCTTCTCCTGAAGCCCGATGACAAGGGCGGCCTTGCAGTTGCCGCAAACAGGGCAACTGGGGTGAGCGTGGGGCGTCAGCGTCTGCAGCCGCCCGCCGGCGGGGACAGTCCGGTTGCAAAAGATCCCGTCGAGATACTCCCGGCAGCCGTGCCTCTCCAAAATGGGCTCGATATAGAGGCCGAAGCCGTCGCTGGCGATATGGAGGGGACGCCTTCGGGAGCGGGCAAAAATAAAAAATTCTTTCAACCCCGGGCGCAGAGCGTCCCGCTCTTCGGCGAATTCGAGCAGCTCCGCCGGATCGGAGGGCAGATAAGCGGACATCCGGGCCAGCCATTCTTTCATCCCGAACTCGCCGCGCCGGTAAGCGACGCTGCATTCATCATAATGTTTTCCGCCGTAGTGGCGGGCCATCTCCCGGGTGATATCCCGTTCGGTGATCGTTCCGTCAAAATCTAGGACATAGGCAATTTCCGATGCGGTCATAAAGGGTAACACCTCTGCAATGTTCTGAGAAGAGGCCGGAGCACACTGCCGGCCGTAACTTCTTCCACTACACTATAGTCAATCTGAGTCCCGAATTCAAGGGGAGTCCGACCCCGGGGAAAACCGGTTGACGAAAGCAGCACCATGGACCATACTCTAGCCATGCTCAGATATCCATTCGACTTTCCCAAGATCCCAGGGCGGCTGCTGCGGAGGCTGAACCGCTTCGTCGTTGAAGCAGAGGTGGACGGCCGCAAGGTGAAAGCTCACCTGCCCAACCCCGGTCGCCTGTGGGAGCTGCTCTTGCCGGGGACCGCCCTGCTGCTCAGCCCGGCGCTCTCCAGAGGCCAGCTGCCGTACACTGTGCTGGCCTGCGCAAAAAAGGGCCGCTATGTCCTGCTGCACACGCAGCTGACCAACAAGGTCATCCGCGGCCTCATCGATGAAGAGCGGCTGCCCCTTTTCCAGGAGTACCGGGTGAGCAGGGCGGAGCCGGCCTGGGGAAAGCACCGCTTTGATCTGCTGCTGCAGCACCGGTTCAGCGGGGCACCCTTTTACCTGGAGATCAAAAGCTGCACCCTTTTTGAAAAGAGTACCGCCATGTTCCCCGATGCCGTTACCAAAAGGGGCGCCGCGCACCTCCTGCTGCTGCAGGAGCTTTCCCGGGAGGGGCTTGCTGCGGGCTGCCTCTTTGTCGTGATGAGTCCGCAGGTTAAATATTTTATGCCCGCCGACCATATCGATCTCCACTTCGCCGAAACCTTTGTCGAGGTGAGCGGCTCGGTCCGGCTGCACGCTGTTGCTCTCGGCTTTGATGCGGAATTTACCGCCGTTGACTCCATTGAAACGGTGGCGATCCCCGGGAGCTATCTGACGAAAAAGCCCCGGGACCGGGGGCTCTACCTGCTGTTGGTTACCCTGAAGCAGAGCAGGAGGCTCACTCTGGAAGATCAGGGGGAAACGGTCCTGGAAAAAGGGTATTATCTGTACG
>JAAZIG010000266.1 GCA_012510325.1 Bacillota bacterium | reverse complement strand
TGTCGGTGCAACCAGATCAGATTGGCGCCATCGAAGTGGTCAAAACAATCTGCGGCGGTGCTATCGTGTACCAGGCCTGAGAAGCGGCCACTGTACTTACTTTAAAAAAGGCGGGAGGTTTTACAGATGAGCGAAAAAAAGAGCGCGGCGGCTAGGCCCCATCGCCCCGGGCCCAGGGTTACGCGAATAGAGCTGACCCCGGTGTTTGTTCCCTTCCACAGCGTTGTGCGGGAGGCGATGCAGGCTTCCGGAGGCCTCGGCATGGCCATACCGTCAGAAGAAGCGTGGCCGGGGGGCGACGCCGCCATTTGCAAGCTTGTCGCCGAAGACGGATCCTGCGGCCTCGGTGAAGCCTTTGTCTGGCTGCCCGAAAGCGGGGTCTCCCCGAAGCAGATCATCGATACCATCGGCGCTGCTCTGGGCCGCTATCTCCTTGGCGAAAGCCCTTTTGATATTGAACGCATTCGCCGCCGCATGGAGATCAATGTGGCCCGAAACGAGATCGCCAAGGGGCTTCTCGATATGGCCTGCTATGATCTGATGGGGCGCATTACCGGCAGGCCCGCCTGCGATTTCATGGGCGGCCGGGCTACGGAAACAGTTCCCCTGGCCGCTCTGATACCGCTTATGGATGCCGCCGAAATGGTCCAGTGGACTCAATTATTGTATGACCAGGGCTACCGCACCTTCCGCCTCAAGCTTGGCCGGAGCATCTCCGAAGATGTGCAGGTGGTTGAGCTTATGCGGCGCACCCTGGGCGATGAGATTCGCCTCCGGGTGGACTACAACCAGGCTTACCACAGCTCGCCCCTTGCCATTCGCGCGATCAAAGCGATCGAGCCTTACGGCATCGATTTTGCCGAGCAGCCTATTCGCAACACCGACTACATCGGCATGGCCGCGGTGCAGCGGCAGGTGGACACGCCGGTGATGTCTCACGAGGACTTTTTTTCCCTTCAAGACCTGGTTACCTTGGTGGAGCTCCAGGCGGTCCGCGTGATCGGGATAAACACCGAAAGGCCTGGGGGGATAACCAACGCTCTGCGAGCGATTACCTATGCCGAGTTGCGCGGGTTGGGCGTTGTTTTGCACAATCAGCCGCTGGGGATCAGTTCGGCGGCAACGCTTCACCTGGCTGCGGCCAAGCACCACCAGCTCGGCCATGCAACAGAGCTGTTCGGCCACATAATGATGGAAGACGATCTCATCGTCAGCCCCATCGACTACAGCGAGGGTGTGGGCAGGTTACCCGAAGGACCGGGATGGGGTGTTGAGCTCGATGAAGTGGCCCTGCAAAAATATGCCACCGCGCCGACTACAGTTCTCCAATACAAGAAATGATGCGATCGTTAAGAAAAAAGTGATCCGCCTCCGAAATCGGAACCGGGCCAACCCCTGCTTCCAGGGGATGGCCCGGGTTGGCCATGAAATAAGCTCCCTGTGCGGATCACATACGCGATTATTTAAAAATACACCCGGAAGGCTCGCTTACCAAGAATGTTCACAGATACTGCATTTCCATGGGGTCATATTTCCGAGTAGCTGAATATAAATTGCAGTTAAAAAGCATCAGCGGACAGCTTTCAAAGACGCTTGCCCGCGGAGATGTTTTTTCTTTTATAGACAGTATTTGCATTGACGGAGCGGTCCATATATAGTACCGTATTTGTACTGAGGTGAAAAACATGAACAGCAAAGAGGATATTCGCCCGATTTCATATGTTAAGGCCAAAGCGGCGGAAATTTTGGACCAGGTGAACGAGACTGGAAGGCCAGTCTATGTCACGCAAAATGGCGAAGCCCGGGCGGTACTGCTTGACCCTGATTCCTATGAAAAGATGAAAAAGGCCCTTGGCTTGTTGAAACTGTTGGCTCAGGGCGAACGAGACATCACTGAAGGAAAAGTTACACCGCAGAAAGATTTTTTTACCGGCATGGACCGTCACCTGGAGATTGAAAATGATTGAGTTCCAGGTTTACTGGACCAAAACAGCACAACAGGATATAAAAAGGATTGTTGAGTATATTGCTTCTGACAGCCGGGCCGAGGCAAGAAGAGTATTTGCTGAAATCAGGGGAAAGGCTGCCGGTTTGAGCAATTTACCCCTGCGGGGGAGAGTTGTTCCCGAACTGAAATTTCACGGCATCCTGGGCTACCGTGAAATAATCCGCCGGCCCTGGCGGATTATTTACAGAGTTGAAGGGGATAGAGTTTACATTCTTGCGGTCATTGACAGCCGGAGAAATGTAGAAGATATGCTGCTTGCCAGGCTGATAGAAGAATAATAGCCGGATTGTAACGCTTCACAATCATCCCCCGCTCGAATCGGAAAAACTAAATCGGCTGAATTTACTTATGCTGCAGATGCCAAATCTTTATTCCGGGTTGGATGTTTTACCATTCATGTCGAATGTCGTAAAACAGGACAAGAACCGATCATATGCTGGGCCCGGATTTCCCGGGTTTCCGCTCCAAAGGGGTTCAGGTTTGGGGATGAGAAACAAAATTTATTAAGCTATCTTTGTATGCGATATCCCCTTACCCCTA
>JAAZIG010000265.1 GCA_012510325.1 Bacillota bacterium | reverse complement strand
GCAGGCGGTTAACCTGCGAGAGCTGAATTTGCGGCGGAATGAGATCAGCGACCTGGCCCCTTTGCATGCGCTGGAGAAACTGGAAAAACTAAACCTCGCCGACAACAAGATCAGCGATCTGTCAGCCCTGAACGGGGCTGTTCTCTCCTCGCTGCGGCATCTCGACCTGAGCATCAACGAGATCGATGATCTGAGCGCTCTCCACTGGGACCGCCTTGAAAACCTTTCCCACCTCGACATCCGGTTTAACTATATCAGGCTGCAGGATGAGGAGACGGCCGACTTGCTCCGGAATCTGGAGGCCCGCGGAGTCGAGATCCTTGCCGAACCGATGTACTGAAGTATCTCTCTCTTGTTGTATCCATTTTTCCAGTACTGCGCTGCCTGGGCTAAAGCAATACCTCTTCGTTCTGCCGGCTCAGCGCGATTTTAGCCCTGGCCGAGAGAGATAGACAAAATGAACAGACTCAGGGCTTCAATATTGAGAGTATTGCCATTATAATAGAGTTGCGCGAGGGTCAGTGGTGAGCCTGTATTTGGGGAGAGCACTGAAGAGAATCATCGATTCCTTGTCAAGGATGTCGCAACATTATGAAAAAAACGAAACTTCCATTCATATTGCTGTTATTGCTCGTGTTGTTTTTGGCCCTTGCCGGGGCCGCCTGTGACGGGGGCTTTGCCGCTGTTAGCTCCTTGGGCAGCGGCGTAGTGGGAACAGATCTCTGCCTGTGGGGAAAGGGTAATCAGCTCGCCCTTCAGGATGCTCTCTGGGACTCCCTTTCGCTGCCGAGAAGTGATTCAAGCGAAGGGAACTTCAGCCCCATGGGA
Source organism: Bacillota bacterium (assembly GCA_012510325.1). Taxonomy (GTDB): domain Bacteria; phylum Bacillota; class Dethiobacteria; order DTU022; family DTU022; genus JAAZPQ01. Next base: position 8,845 of record JAAZIG010000265.1, on the reverse strand, counting down.
GCAGATCAGGGCGATCTTGTCAGCCCCGAGGGGGGCTGGCAGGTGGTCACTAGTCATACTTACAAAGTGAGAGTCGAGGATTCATTTTACAACCCCGTGACAAAAGAATTTGAGCTCTATGAAGTGGGTTTTGATCTGGATGTTAGCCTTACGGGGGGCCATGAATTTCTCGTGCCTCCCGATGACTTCAGCGTCCCCGGTCCGGATGACCGGTTTCGCATCTATATGGGCAAGGGGGCTGACCCGCAATGTACGATCAGCAATGTGATCAATCCGGGGGATCTGAGTAATTATAGCTACACAGACGTTGTGACCAAAAGCAGCAGCCTGAGCTGCCCCCATGCGTTTAAGGTGGAAGTTGAATACAAACGTGACGGTGTATATCAATTTGTGAAGCTCGTGGTGAACCTTTTCGCTCACGAACTGAACGCGGTAAATATAATCAAGCGCAATACAGCGGGGGAAGAGAGACCAGAGCGCAAACTCAAAAACTCCAGAGTCACTGAGCTTGGCGTTCACCTGTTCAATGCCAAGATAAAAGCAACTCTGGAATGTGTCAAGGAAGTGAGGGAGCGACTCTATAATTTTCATTGGGGACCTCGGGCGGGTCAGGAGGCCCGCCTGCTCTACCGCTGGCAGGCCTGGGAAAATGGGCTCAGCCATACCATATCGTGGGATCCGGCGGGATGGGAGAGCAGCAACACTGAAGGGCTGGTGACCTTCACCTCCGGCGGCGGCTCTGAGATTGTTGATCTTGGCTCCATAAAAGTACCGGCCCCGGCTCTCTATGCCTCCCTTTATCAAGATACCGAAACCTGGTCTGTGGAGAAATTCTTCACCTTTGACGATTTGGAGGATTTTAAGGGGCAGATAGAGCTTCAGGTGGTGCTGCCCTCCGGCAATCCCGTCGATGGTCCTGCTAATAGCCTGTATGTGCAATTTTGGGGCGGAGCCGCTCTAGAGGGCTCCTGGGGTTCTCCCCAATTTACCGAAACACAGGTGGATGAAGAGGGCAAGGCGGTGATAAACTTCTTCGGCGCTGAGGACGGTTTTGAAGCGCTGACGATGACGGCATACCCCAAGGTTCAGCTGGATTGGAGATACACCCAGGTGGTGGATTTGCCCAAATACATTGTCCTCGATCATAGCGCGCCCTGCTTTGTTTCGCCTAATGTTCACATACGGAATACGTTCTACCCTTTGGATGAAGCGCTGCTGGATGTTACTGTAGAGGTCTACGACTGCGATAATCCCGGTCAGATCATCAATCAGAGTATGCCGCTGGCTATCCGCAAGGAGAATCAATATACCAATCGCGAGGTGGTTATGCAGGGCATCCACAGGGCTTATGTGCAGATTGACCCCGCTTTGCCTGCAACCAGGCCCCTGAACGCCCGGGCGGTGATTCAGGATCACGACCGGGGCGCGCGGGAAAGCAAATTAACCCTGGGCGTAGCGTTAAGTGCCGGCAGTCAGCCGAAGCCGCTTCACGAAGCACGTAAAAATATTCGCTTCAGTTTTGTGCCCCTGGGGGTGGGCGCCTGGGAGTCGGGGCCGATCTCTTATTCCAGATTGGAGGAGCAGCAAGAGTTTATTCAAAAAGTTTTCCCTGCGCCGATCAGCTTTGACACCACCATTCCCTTCCCCATCCCCCGGAGGAGCGGGCTGCTCTGGGGAGAAGAATCGCACAACAGCTACCTGAAGCGTATCTTCCGCCTGCTTAACCGGCTGCAAATAATAGAAGAAGCAAGCGGCGGTTCGGATCTGATTGTCGGGCTGGCGCCGCCGGGTTTCCTCGGCGCCTCAGGCTTGCAGCAGGCGGGCACCTTCGGCATGAATTGGGAGTTTCTGGGGGCGGTGAAGGGCGCCGTGCTCATCGATCCCAGCCAGGCCCTGAAGCACCATACGCTCCATGAATTTATTCACACCCTGGGTTTCAAGGATGTTTACCCCAAAGAAAACACCGGGTGGCGGCCAATGTCGGCAAACGGCCATGACGGAAGCGGCCCGGTCAATAATTTAGAGCGTTACTCCGGCGGCAACTATTCCTATGTGGTGCCCTACTGCGAAGCGATCATGTACGATCACACCAATACCCCCTGGCCCACCCAGGCGGAGTATAATGCTCTACTGGACTATGCCACCGTGCCTGTCCAGGGTACAGCGGGCCAGTTAGGGCTGATGCAGGCTTCGCCGGCGCCTCTGGGCGAAATCGGTGAGGTGCTGCTCCTTTCAGGGGAGGTCAATCCCGGCAATAAAAGCGTGATCCTCGATCCTGTGATGCCCTATCATGGCGCCGTGGACCGGGGGCTGGAGGGCAATACCTATAACCGTTATGTGGTGCAGCTTGTCGATGCCGGCGGTGCTGTCCTGGAGCAGGGATTTTTCAAGAGCACCACCTTTGAAGGGGTTAAAACCGCTTACTTCCTCTTGAGCCTGCCCCATCATCCCGATGCTGCGGCTATCGAGATCGGCGAGCACAACGGATGGGGTACCCTGGACCCTTCCGGTTGCTGGGGGCGCTATGAACTTACCGGCAGCGCCCCGCAGGTTGTTCTTACCGGGCCGCAGGCAGGGACGCTTTCCGGTGAATTCGAGATCGCCTGGGAGGCGAGCTGCCAAGGCGGGCCGCTCTACTCCACGATTATGGCCCGCCCCGAGGCCGGCGGGAGCTGGCGGACCATCGCCATGGATCTGGCCCATGAGGCGCCCGGTGCTTTCACCTACACCGTCGATGCCGGCGGCCTGCCCGCAGGGGAGGGCTACCGCTTCAAGGTCATCGTCAGCGACGGCCTGCGCTGCGGTGAGGCTCTCTCGCAGTCCCAGTACACTGTGGATGGTTACCGGACCACACCGGCCCTGGAGCTGCCGCAGCAGGAGATTGAAGTGAGCGTGACCGATGGCATGAACGAAGCGGCGGTTTTCCTGCCCCTGGGCAATAGCGGCAGCGAGGAGCTGACGGTGCAATTTGTTTCCGCTTCGCTGCCCCCCTGGGTTGCGCCGGAGCTGGCGGAGCGGCAAATAAAGATCCTCCCCGGCGAAAACCGCGTGGAGCGCATCCCCCTGCTGCTCCCCAAGGAGCCGGGGGGCGACCTGCAGGCGGCGCTCACCCTTGAAACGAACGATCCGGAGCGAGAAACAGCAGCCGTTCAGCTCCGGGTGAAATATGTGGAAGCGCTCCCCGCGCCGGAGCTGGACTGGTTGCTGACTTCACCGGCGGGCCTTCCCGGCGGAGAGTGGCCCGTGGAGACTTCCATTACCTTTACCGCCTATGCCGCCGGCGCCCGCCGGGGGCTGGAGGCGGCGGTGACCATAGAGTCTGCGGGCGGCGCCCTTATCGCCGACGAGTTTCCCCTCGATCCCGATCCCCACTGCCCCGGAGCATACCTCTTTGACCGGAGCCTTCTGGAGGCGGAGATGGGGGCGGGTGAATACGGTGTCTTCATTCACCTCAGCGACCCCGTCGGCGGCCTGGAAAGGGAGGGGGAGGGTTTTGACTTTACCTTTACCCTCTATGAGCCCAACAGCCCCCCTTATTTTGTGGAGCCGGCGGTATATGAAACCGACCTGGGGCAGAAGAAGGTGGGCGATGAGATCACCATCCCTTACCAGGTGGTCGACCCCGACGGCGACGAACCGACCATCATCGTGAGCGGTCCTCTGGCCGATCAGGGCCTGGAGCTCGTGGAAACAGATGGGCACAGCGGCGAGATCCGCTGGAGAGCCAACCAGGTCGGCGAATTTCCCATCTTCCTCACCGTTGAGGACCCCTCCGGCGCCCGCTCGGAGGTTATGTTCCGGGTGAAGGTGGAGGAGAAGTTGGTCCGCTTTGAGATCTGGCCCTGCAGTTCGAATATGTCAATTAACACTGCCTTAGGCACGGCAACCCCCTCGTATGGGGTCTCTTTTAGAGCTTATGAGCCTGTCCCGATCAAGGCGGTGCCGGCCAGGGGATACGAATTCGCCAGATGGGTGCTATTCTCGGATAACGTAACCGTGGCCAATGAATATGCCGCCGAGACCACCGCTGTCCTCACGGGTGACGCCGAGCTGCTGGCCATGTTTGTGGAGCAGCAGGGCAATCAGACCCTGGGGGATCTGGAGATCGGCGATCGAGTCGTCGACCCCACCTGGGAGTGGGAGCACCGCCTGGGGGTCTGTTACAGCAACCGGAACCGCACCGGCAACCCCGTTCCCCCAGGGGTGACCCAAGCGGTGACCTGGGTGGTGGCGGCGAAGGATCACTATAACGTGGAGGGGGGCCATCCTCACGTCACCCTGGTGGCGGAGGATCTTATCGCCCTGCACCCCTTTGACGACAGCACCAACAGGGGGGATAAATGGGAGTTTGGCAGCAACCATTGGGGCGACAGCGGCCTGCCCAACGCCTCTTACGGGCTGCGTCCCTTCCTGAACAGCCTGGACAAGGAAGTATACTCCTACGCCGGCGACGGTTTCTACGCCGCCTTCTCGGAAAAGTTCCGCAGCGGCATCTTGAACACCGCCCTGCCCAACATCCACTGGGCGCAGGGCGCCCCCTACACCACCAACGACCATGTCTTTGCTCTCTCCAGCACCGAGTTGGGGCTTAGCAGCCACTACACTCTGGGCTCCGTACTGCCCTATTTCAACCTGACTCAGGGGTCGATTGCACACATGGAGAGGGTGGCGGCGCAGTTGCCGGGCTTTGCCGGATCCGGCCTTGGGGGTATGGAGTATGAGTGGTACTGGACCCGCCAGCCTGAGTCTTCTTCCGAATACTATCTGGATGCTGTCTTTGTCAGCGGAAGCATGGCGGGATCTACTGCTCCCACGCCCTCGTTCGGCGTCCGTCCTGCCCTGAACCTGCGTGCCGATGTCCCCGTCTCTCTGGGTTCCACCAACGGCTGTTACAGGCTCACCGGCGGGGCTCCGGGAATTCCCGGCGGCTACGGGGATCTTTCAGGGGACGGGGAGGTCAGCGTGGGGGATGTCATCCTCCTTTTGAGGAGTATCGCCCGCTCCACAGCGCTGACGCCAGAGCAGATCGCTGCTGCCGATGTCAATGGAGACGGTGCCGTCAATGTAGTGGATGCCGTCCTGATCATGCGTTTCTGCGCCCGCCTCATCGACAGCTTTCCCGTCCAGTCCTAGGATCCAAGGGGGGGCGGTTCTTGCCAGTAATTTGCTTTAAAGGCAAGCGCCGTCCTCCCGGCAGCTTAGATGAGCCCATTGCGCAGTGCGTAGGTGACCAGCTGGGCCCTGCTTTTCAATCCTGTTGATGCATACATGCGCGATATATAAAGGCGTATTGTGCCGTAGGCCAAGAATAGATCGGCGGCAATCTCCCGGGTGCTTTTTCCCTGAGCCAGCAGGCGCAGGATGCGTATGTCTGTATCCGTAAATTTTGCCGAGAGTGGCTCTTCGGAGGGAACAGCGGGGAAAATACGGTACGGTCTTTTAGCATTGCGGATGAAATCAAGCAGTTCATCCAGGGATAAATTTTTCCACACGAAAAGGTCGGCTCCGGCTTTCTCCGCCGCCCGGACCAGGCGGCTGTCCTCCACGCCGGTCATGATGAGCACCTTGATCTGCGGGAAATCCCGCTTTATCTGTGCTGTGCATTCGATCCCGTTTCCCTCCCTGGTGTAAACATCCATGATCACCACATCGGGGTTGTGTTTCCTGCAGAGCTCCCAAGCATCGCTGGCTTTGTCGGATACGGCGGCAACCTCGATATCCGCACTCTGCTCCAAAGCATGAACCAGAGTGCTGCTGAGCAGATACTGATCCTCGATCAGGACAACCTTCATCTTGCCGGCACCTCCTCCTGGCTCCCTAGCATATGGGGAAAGCAGCCTTCAACAGGAAAACAGCACCTTTGCGAAATTCCATCTCACCGCCTGTCTGCCTGATGCGGTTTTCCATATCATGCAGACCCCGCCCCTTCACGACTGCCGGACTGTCATCGAGGCATTCATTTTGGATTTCAACGCCCCTTGTTTCTCCGTCGTCGTAAAAAAGGATATCGATCTGCCGGGCATAGGCGTGGCGGACGGCATTTGCCAGCGCCTCCCGGATAACTGCAGCCAAAGCCTCCTCTTCACGGGGGGCAAACCGGGCTGCTCCGCTGATCTCGATATCTATTCCGAGACGGCGGTACATATCCTCAAGCCCCTGCAGGACTTCTGAGAGGCGGGGCATGATCTCCGCTGTCTCCGCTCCGGCAGGTTCTTCAAGCAGCTCTGTAATATCCACCAGTACATCACCGCTGAATCCATGATACCCTTTCCCGGCATGGCTGTCGATGAGCAGCCCCGCCACCGCCAGCTGCTGCGACCAGTGATCATGGGCGCTGCGGCATAAGCGTTCACGCTCGCGCATGGTTTCCTCAAGCTGCATGAAGGTGATGGCGGCCTCCAGTTCGCTGTTGCTCCGGGCCAGCCTCTCATTCTCCTGCTCCAGCTCAGCAGCGGTGCGGGACGTTTCAGTGACATCGGAGATGGATAGCTGTGTGAAACGCTTGCCCCCCGTTCTGAAAATGCTGCGCTGAAGATAAAAGACGCTGTTCCCTGCGCGAATAGAGCTGCCCTCCTCCAGCTCGCTTTTCTTCAGGCGGCCCCTCTCTTCAAGTTTCTCCAGCGCCCGGTCAAATTCGACGATCTGCTCCACCCGGGGTATGCCTAGCCTTAAACATTTCCTCATGAAAGCTCTGTTTCTTTCCAGAATCCAGCCGCGACGATCAGCCACGCAGATGCCGTAATCGATGCGGCGGATAATCTGGGCGAGAGCGTCCCGGCTAATTTCGCTGCGTCCATAAGCCCTGTAAGCGAGGAGCATCCCCGCGGCGTCGCACAAGAGCCAGGCTGCGGCAAAGGCAGTCAGGGCGGCGGGCAAAGGTCCGGGAAGGCGGGCAAGGGGAGGCAAATAGAAGAGGGGGACGAAGGAACTTAAGATTTGGGGTTGCAGCAGTGGGGGGACCCTTGCGGGCCGGCTTAGGGAATACAGGCAGAGCAGGGCGGGCAATATTGCCGTGTAGCGGAGCAGCCCCCGCAGCTCAAGATAGAGCCCTCCCTCGATGGAAGCGATGGCCGTGATCGCCTCCAGGGTCAAGGCTGCCGAAACCAGGGCCAGCAGGCTGTAGCGGAGGCGAATGAAGCGCAGCGCTTCCCTGTCGCGGAGCAGCTCTCCCGCTTCGAGGACCACGATAATCTGGGCGGCGGTGGTCAGCAGCAGCCCGACGAAGATGATTCCGCTAACGGCTTCCGGGATGGTGTACCAGATCATCTTGCACCTCCTCGTACCTGAAGATCAGCCTGATCTGCAGGCCCTCTTCGTCGGTATTCCAGAGTACCCGGCCGCCCAGACGGCTGATGGCTTCGCTGAGTGTTTCCGGAAGGGGATCCCTTTTGGCCGGGGGCATCTCCGCCTCTGTGGAGAGAAAAGCGCTCAGACTAAGGCCCGTCGCGTCGGCCTCCAGTCGGCAGATCAGCGATCTGCCCGGAGAATCGAAGAGATCGAGGCAGAAGCAGTCAATGGATTCTAAAAGCACCCCCGCCAGGACAGGCGGGCAGCATCCGCGGGCTTCCGCGGTGGCGGCGCCGTCCAGGAGGCCGCGTCGGCCTCCATCGCTGATCATCCCTGCTGCATAGCTCTCCACCAGCTGCACCGGCAGCAGCGGATGTTCTTCCAGGCTGCGGATGATGAAGCGCAGGCGCTGCTGGCAGATAGAGAGCAGAAAGCGGGCGCGGCGCATAATTTTCTGGCGCTGCTCCCCCGCCGCAGCCCTCCGGGCTAGGTGCAGGTGCCGCCGCAGCTCTGCCAACTTATTTCTGAACAGTCTATCCATTTGCTCCGTGTAGCGCTCCTGTTCTATCCTGCTCGTCAGGCTGCGGGTTTCCCCCGCCTGCTGCATGAGGAGCTCCTGGAGGGTTCCTAACTTTTGATGGGTCTTTTTCAGCGATTGCTCCAGTTGCTGGAGGATAGTGATATCTTCAAGCAGGAGCGCCCGGCCCCGGTCCAGCATGTATGTGCGGGGTTTGAACACCCTTCCCCCGGCACAAAGCGGAGCGAAGTCAGCGGCCGCGGAGGAGGGGCGGGGCAGCGCCGCCTCCTGGCGCTGCAGCGTTTCCATCAAGCTATTCTTGTACACTTCTCCCCCCGCACTGTCAAATATGGAGATGGCGTAGGGTGAATTATGGAATAGCGGCAGATGGAGCAGCGAAGAGCCCATGAAGCGTTCCCGCTGGGCGGCCAGGACAAAGGCCAGGACCAGCATGGCCACGGTGGTAGGGATATCCAGATCGACGATATGTTTAACTCCGGCGATATAGAGACACTGGTACAGGAGCAACGCCAGAAAGAAAAGCCCGGCATAGAGCAGGCGTCGCAGTTGTTGCCGCGTTCTCTTTTTGTCGAAGAGCAGCGCCATCCCCGCCAGGGAGAGGATGAAAACCCAGGCCAGGGAGAGGTAATAGCCCCACCCGTTGATATAGTCTTCGGACCAGGTGGCGGAGGCTTCACCGGCGTAAACAAAAACAGAGCGGTGCAGATCGTTGGTCAAGACAAAGAGGGTGAGCAGAAGGGCGCCGCCGGTAAGCGCCGCCAGGCTGCGGCGCGGCGGCAGGCGATTGTGGCGATTTACATAACACATCGAGAGCCAGCACACCGGGAGGGCGTGGCGCGCTATGTAGGTGGCAAACCAGAGGTAGCGCGTCAGCCCGGGGGTTGGCACCAGGACTTTGGCCATGCCGGTGAGCATCCACAGCAGGATAAAGAGCATGCTGTAAAAGCTGGTGGTGCGGTACAGCCCCGCAGGGATGCGCCGCAGGATCCGCTGCGCCGCGATAGAGAAAAGAAGCAGGGT
>JAAZIG010000264.1 GCA_012510325.1 Bacillota bacterium | reverse complement strand
TTGCCCACTACTATTATTACAAGGTCACCGCGGTGACCCCATGGTCCGTGGAATCGGAGGTGGGGACAATAGAGCCGTTCCGGGTCCCCTCCACCAAGCCGCCGCAGACACCGAATCTGCTGCTGCCCCTTTCGAGCAAAGACGGCGTCAGGGTTAATTTTTCAGCTGTCAGCCACTGCGACCGCTACGAGATCTACCGCGCCGAGATACCGCGCGTCAGCGAGGAAGAGCTAAATGAGCTGGGGGGCGCCGATACCGCTCTCTTCAAGGTACTCTTCGAAACACCGACACAAAAAGACAGATTCCTCACCAGCGCCCTCAACACAGCACTGAAGACAAATCTGGCACCGGTCTCTCCGGAAAAACCGCTTCCTGCGTTTGGGAAGATCAACACCCTCTCGCAGCGCAGCAGAACCGAGCTCGCCGGCAAGCTGACCGCTCTGGGCGAGCAGAAGGGTTTGCTGGCATATCGCAACATCATCGAAACTCTCGGACCGCTGGCGCTGATGGACTACGGCGACCTCAGCCTGAAGATGCTGAAACTGGTGAATTGGACCAAAATCGGCGAGTTGCCGGCAGATTATGAAACGGTGGAAGCGGTCCACGCCGATACGGGGCTGCTGGAGCCGCTCTCCTTTGTTGACGAGACCGCAGAATATGGCACTGTCTACCTCTACACCGTCCAGGCGTGGAACGATGACAATCTGGGTTCATCGCGGCCCGAACCGGTGGAGGCAACCCCGCGCCGCAAGGGTCCCTTCGATCCCATCAGCGGGCTGGAAGGGACGATCGAGAAGAACAGGCCGCACCTGACCTGGGATCTGCCGACCATGGCCAATCTGACCTGGGAGCAGCGCCGCCTCGATACGGCGGGCTACATTGTCTACCGCGCCGACAGCGAAGAGGGAACCTATTATCAGGCCAGTCCGCTGCTCTTTGAACCCCGCTGGACCGACGAACAGGCCCACCCGGGCGCATTCAACTGGTATAAGGTGAAGGTGCTCGATACGGGGGGCTATCTCTCCGAATTTTCGGAGCCGGTGCTCGTTCACCGCGACTATATCCTCGAGATGAAACCGGTCATCCCCACATTTCCGGAGCTTACCCTCGCCCCGAAGATCGCCATCGAAGGAACCAGCTTCAGCATAAAAGAAGGAACATCTTTTAAGAAAGCCTACACCCTCACCGGCAGCGAACCGATCACCGTGACGGTAAAAGCAACGGGCCCCGATGGAAAAACAGCGGCAGGCTTTTCCATAGACGCAGCCGCAGGCACGGTCAAAGCTGCCAAAACGCTGAAAGCGGGAACCTACAGCGTTACCGTCACCGCCAAAAACAGCGCCGGAGAAGATACGGCCGCCTTCTCGCTGAAGGTGCAGGCGGCTGCGGCGCCACCCAAGCCGAAACCGGTGCTCGAAGCCCCCAAACTGGAAACGCGAAGGGATGAATACCGCTTTTCCATGAACCGGATGTTCAACTTCGAGATGCAGCTTTCGGCAACAGGGAGCAAACCGCTGACCTGGTCGCTGGAGCCGGTCTCCGAGCGCATGACTGTCCCCCCGCAGGCGAGTATCGACGAGAACGGACTGTTGACCATAAATCGGTTCATCCCCGAAGGCAATTACTCCTTTATGGTGAAGGTGGCCAACGAAGCCGGCCAGGACATGACCGAGATCAACCTGCAGGTAAAGACCATGACCATACAAAAACCGGGGGCTGCCGGTTTTTCGGTAGCTGCCCTGGCGCCGGCGCGGGGCAGCGAAGCGCTGCCGTCAAGGCAGCTCCCTCCGGTGCAGCAGAGCACCCAGGTCTACCGCAGCGACAAACTGAAGTGCCTCAACTTCTCCCTGACCGCTGTTGATCTTTCCTGTCCGCCAAACCTGATGCCGGCATTAGTGGGCTATGCGGGCACAGCCAAACTGCGGATCGGAGGCCAGCAGGTTCCCGTAAACATCCACGGGGCCATCATCGGCACAGAGGGAACCGCAGAGGTGCTGCAGGCAGGTACGGTCTACCTGGAAAAACCCTTCGAGTTTTCCGAGATCGGCCTCACTCTCGTGAGCATGGAGCTCTCCCCCAAGGACAATAAAAAGCTGGTCAGCGGGTCCCTCAAAAGTACGCGGAGCGGTGAGAGCCTCGTGGGCGACCTCTTCGCCTTGGAGTTTGTCGACGCCGAGCTCCAGCCGGAGCAGATCGTCATCTCTAAAAATCTGCCGCAGATCCGCTACGAACAGTTCTCCCTTGACCAGATGGATCGGCTCACCATCAGCCTGCAGCCCGCACTGACCGATTTTCTGCTCAGGCTGGGTGGCGGCAGCAAGGTGTCGATGAAATCCCACTTGGAGACCCTCAACAACGAGGGTGTCGACTTCAGTTCCCGCAACCTCTCCTTCGACCTTGAGGGAAAGATGAGCGGGACCCTTGAAACCACGAGCAGCCAGAGCCTGCAGCATCTCGTCCCCGGCGGCGCCGCCCTGCGCATCGATGACGCCGTCCTCGTCTTCGTAAAGGGGGTGCCCCAGTCCAATTCGTACCTGGACGGAAAGCTGATCCTCCCCTTCGAGCAGGCCGGGCTTACCGGCCCGGGGGCGCCGGGGGTTTATGTGGGCGGCCACCCGGAGACGAATATCGCCGATGAACTTTTGGAGAAGCTGCTCTCCGGCGAGCCCCTTGATAAGGCGATGCAGGAGACCCTGAACAATGCGCTAATCAAATTTGCCGAGACAGTGCAGCAGAACAGCCTCCTCGTAGTCCCCGATGATTTTGCCCTGCAGGATCTGTGCTCCTACATCCCCGTCCGTATCGACAACTGGGACGGCAAAGGCTTTATGGTGGAATCGACCACGATGACGCCCACCGCTGTGAGCGAACGCAGCCTCGAACTGGAGCAGCAGCGCAAACAGGCGATCACGGTCTCACCCACCACTGTCTCGGTGGACCTGGACCGGGAGGACTCCTTTCCCGTAGCAGACAGCTCCGACAGCGGCGAGGGCGAAATACCGCGGACGCCCAAAGAGACTGCAGAACCCTTTTGGGTGGGGGTAATCGTGCACGGCGGCACTCTCGCCCTGCCCCCGGATTTCATTCAGACAAAGGATGGAAAAGCGATCACCTTTGAACTGGCCAAAGGCGAGCTGATCTACGACTTAAACGGGTTCAACTACCAGACCATCCTGTACAACGATAAGGGCGTCCCCGCTTTATTCGGCCCGGAGCTGGGCAACTTCGAGGTGCTGGTCTACGACTGCCTGCTCGACCTTTACGCCAATCGGGTCAATCTGGAGATCAACGCCGAGGCGGTGGTCGATCTCTTCCTGAAGAACCAGGTCAAGGTGAAGCTCTACACCAACAAGAAAGACAATGAAGACGGCAAGAAGGGAGAATTTCTCTGCTCCGTGGCCCCGGTGAAATTAGAAGATGTTATTGCCACCGGGATCGATCTGGAGATCACCGGCGGCTGGGTCAGGAATGAAGGGATGCACCTCAACGGGGCTTTCGAGCTGAGGACCACGGAGATCACTTCAGCAGAGCCGCTCGCGTTCAGCGAGCTGCTCGTCCCCTCAGACAGAGAAAAGACGAGTGAGGCAAAATACGGCAGTGCGACCCTTGACCGGCCGGTTAATGTTGATTTCCACGGCTTCACCATGGAGATCCGGGCCCTCGATCTGGAGTATATGAACGAACTGCTCGACTTCTGGGTCCAGTTTACGCTCCACGGCGCGACGCTGCTGGCAGAAAATATACCGCTCTCCACCGACACCGCCGACCAGGTCGCGATCAGGTGCCCCACCTTCCCCAATAAGGCGCAAAAACCGACCGTCCTCTACGAGGAATCCCATGCCGTGCTCAGCGCCACCTTCGACGAATGCATCGAGCTGACCGGCGTGCTCATCCCCCAGCCCCTCGAGGGCGGCGGCGACGGGCTCATCGAATACGATACAGAAGAGCTGGGGCTTTCGTTTTTGAACCAGCTCGATTCCTCGCCCGTGCAAACGGAGGTGCGCTTCGGCTACGATACGAAAAAAGAGCGCTGCTACTTCGCCGTGGGGATCGGCTTCTACGAAGTCCCGATCCACTTCGGCGTCGGCTCCCTGAAAGATTTCACCGGTATTGTTGCCTACAACATGACCATCGAGAGGGACGAAAGGGGCATCTTCCAGTTCCCGGGCAACGTCACGCAGATGAAAAGCTTCATCAAAAACCTGCCCGTGCACCGGGATGAGGGCACAAAATTTGCCGCCGGCCTCAGCGGCACCCTGGTCGTCCTCGAGCTCTGCGAGATCCGGAACCTCTTTTTCTGCTTTGAGAGCGGCCCTCTGGTCAATGCCGGCGGTGAGATCTGCCTGCCGCTCGATGTGAGCGCCATCGTCGGCGGGGGCGACAGTGACCTCTATACAGCGATCGGGCAGGTCGATATCCACTACGCTCACCCGGAGCGCTATTTCTCCTTCACCATGGCCTTCCCCGAAAAAAATCTGCTCGCGGTCCAGGTTAGCGGAACTCTGGGCCTGGAGTACAGTCCCCGCTTTTTCACGGTTCACGTCGGCTATCCCGAGATGCTCCGCGGCAATATCGGCATCCTCGGGGTGAATGTCGGGGTGGATGTCGGCGTCAGATTTCGCGTCGACAAAGACGGAGACTCTCTGGTCGAAGCCAAGTTAAAGCTGGACCTGGAAAAACAGATAGACGTTTATATCGTCTACCTGTACGGCAACCTCTGCGCCGAGGCCGAAGGGGCTTACTACTTCGATATCGATCAGATCGAGCTTGAGCTCTACCTGAGAGGAGGGATCAAAGGGGGGATCGTAGTCTCCGGCGATCATTTCAATATCATCGCCTTTCATCTGGACGCCATGGGCGCGCTGACCGCAGCATCGCCCTACAAATCCTGGCAGCTGGCCTGCTCCACCCGGGTTTCGTACCACCTCAACCTGTACCTGTTCAAGGTTGAAGGCTCGGTTGAAGCCAAATTTGACACCACCATCGGGTGAGCAAGGGAAGCATGCTGCGGCAATAGCAGCGGAGCCGCGACCGGGCTCGGTGCTGCAGACTACTTTTATGGGAGGAACATAATGAACCGAAAACAGATGTTGTGGTTAAAAACGTTAGTGGTGACGGGGGTGCTCTTGACGCTATCTCTCTTCTCAGCCGCCCCCGCCGGGGCGCAGAGCCTGGACTGGACCGTGCAGGATTCGGGCACGACCCAAAGCCTGCGCGGCCTGCTCTGGCATGACGGCCGCTTCATCGCCGTGGGCGACTCCGAGACTATCCTGAGCTCGCCGGAGGGCACTGACTGGACCGAGTTAAATTCAGGCCCCGGAAACTCCTTGAGGGGCATCACTTACGGCAACGATCTTTACGTCACCGTGGGTTCAGGCGGAACCGTCCTCACTTCACCTGACGGAAACTCATGGACGAAGCAAGACCAGGTATCAAGCCCGACCCTGAGGGACATAGCCTGGAACGGCAGCAAATTTGTCGTCGCCGCCACTCCTGGCATCCCCGTGTCCGATGACGGGTCTGCTTGGGACATCATCGAGCCTACTGTACCCTATGGCCATCTCGATGTCGTCTGGGGCAACGGCACCTTTGTGCTCGTCGCCAACAACGCCAATATCCGCACCTCCGCAGACGGCGATACCTGGACTCTACAGAGCAGCGGTGTCAGCGGTTCGCTCACTGCTGTAACCTGGGGCGATGGTCAATTCGTATCTTTTAATGGTGCTGGCGGGAAAATCACCACTTCACCCGACGGCGTGACCTGGACCGCCCGCGACTCCGGGGTGGCCGCAGACCTGAGATCGGTGACCTGGACCGGCAGCCACTACGTGGCGGTGGGTTATGACGGCGCCATTTTTCTCTCCACAGATGGAGAAAATTGGACGGAGCAGGATACCGGCGGCGTTACCGCCAACCTCTATGCCGTAGCCTCGAACGGCAGCCTGATTGTCGCGGTGGGCAAAGACGGGGTCGTCCTGACCGCCGCCCTGCCGGGGGGGGAACCGGAGCCCGATCCAGAGGTGGAAACTGAGCCCGATCCGGGAGTGGAACCCGATCCCGAACCGGATCAAAAACCCGAGACGAAACCTGAACCGGAGTCAACCAAGCCGGGCTCCACCACTCCCCTGCCGCAGACCAACGGCAGCGCTTTTCCTTTCCTCATTCCGGCGGGTATGCTCGCCCTGCCCCCTGCGTATCTGCTGCTGCGGCGTAAAAAAGAGCGGAGGCGGTAACGGAGTCGACGGACCCAGTTTCAGGTAATGTTTTTTTATCAAATCACCCCAAGGGTGTTTACTATTGGCAGAATAAAAGTTACAATGCTGCCAGAACATCAAAATAACAACAGGCTCGAAAGGAGATTTTGCAATGAAAAGGAAGCTTCCCCTTGTTATCTGTATGCTTCTCCTGATGGCCGCACTGCCCTTTACGGCGGCGGCGAACGGAGCAACGATCACCAAGCCCCTCGATTTTACCCTGGACAGCGCGGATTCCGATTATCCCGGCGCTTCCGGAGCTGGCTGGAGCTGGGACGCAGGGTCAAAGGTCCTGACCCTTTCCGGAATTAACCTTGACGTGGACGCTGATTTCGCCATCGAGTTGCCCGACGGGGCGAAGATAGTCCTGGCGGAAGGTACCGACAATAACATCGCCAACAGCTACGGCCGGGGCATTGTATGTTTGGGGGGCAGTCTGCTCATTTCAGGCGGCGGCAACCTCAACCTGAACACAAACGCAATGGGTTTCCGGGTTTGGGATAATCTGACCGTCGATATCAGCGGCAACCTGGTTATCACCGTTAATGTCAACGGTGATGAAGAAGGCGGATACTGCCCGGTGGGCCTTTGTGTCGGCAACTGTGACGATGAGGGCGGTGATCTCGTCGTCCGCAATTGTAACACCTTCAGCATTACCAGCTTCTACAATACCATCCGCTGCCTAGGCAATGTGAGCATCAGCGATTGCGGCGAGGTTGCCCTTTTGTCTACCAGTGATTACGGCTATGTCGGCATTCGCAGTTTTGATACCGTCTCCATCAGCAACTGCCCCAAGGTTTCGATAGTAGGCGACTCCAACGGCATCCGCAGTCACGGAGACGTCCTCATTGCCGATTGCCCTGATATCGAGGTGCGGGCCAATAGAGATACCGGTGGGGATGAGCCTGGGCATGGCATTTTTGCTGACAGCGGCAGCGTAACCATCACCGACAGCCACCTGACTGCCTACGGTG
>JAAZIG010000263.1 GCA_012510325.1 Bacillota bacterium | reverse complement strand
GCTCTGGATTTCACCCTTTTCCGTAGTAACAGCGGCTCCCCGTAAAGGAAGAGCCGCTTCCTGGAATCCTCTGTCCCCCGGGTTCAAGAAGCACTCCCCGCAAGACTTATACTTCTAAAATTTCTTTTTCTTTCGCCTCGAGAAGCCGATCGATCTCGGCTACTTTATCATCGGTCAGCTCCTGGACCTCATCCTGGGAGCGTCTCCATTCATCCTCGGAGATATCGCCGGCCTTTTCAAATTGTTTCAAACTGTCGTTGGCCTCACGGCGCAGATTGCGGATGCCGACCCGGCTCTCCTCCGCTTTTTTGCGGATCTGTCTAACCAGATCGCGGCGCCTTTCTTCAGTCAACTGCGGGATGGCCAGCCTGATCACATTGCCGTCATTGATCGGAGTCAGCCCCAGGTCCGATTTCAAGATTGCTTTTTCGATGTTTCCCGCAGCGCTTTTGTCCCAGGGCTGGATCACAAGCAGCCGCGGTTCCGGGGCGGTTACCCCGGCCAGCTGGTTCAGTGGAGTGGGCGTATCGTAGTAGCTAACCTCGATCCGGTCGAGCAGGGCCGGCGTGGCCCGCCCGGCACGCAATGTGGCCAGCTCGCGCTGAAAAGCGGCGACCACCTTATCCATACGCTCGCCAGTATCTAAATAGATCTCTTCAACCATAGATTACCCACCTTTGATCAGAGTTCCTATCTTTTCCCCCATCACCGCTCTTCTGATATTTCCCGGATAGAGGCCGAAGACGACGAGGCGGATCTGGTTGTCCATACAGAGCGATGCCGCCGTGGCATCCATCACCCCGAGACCGCGTTTGATTACCTCCAGGTAGCTCAGCTCGGTGAAGCGGTTGGCGTTGGGAAAGCGCAGCGGATCGGCGTCGTAGACCGCATCGACCTTGCCCTTTGCCAGCAGGATCACTTCAGCTTCAATCTCCGCCGCCCGCAAGGCCGCAGTCGTATCGGTGGAGAAATACGGATTACCGGTACCTCCGGCAAAGATAACCACCCGGCCTTTTTCCAGATGCCTCAGCGCGCGGCGGCGGATATAGAGCTCGGCCACCTGCCGCATCTCCAGGGCCGTCTGAACACGCGTATCCACTCCGTTTCGCTCCAGCGCATCCTGCAGGGCCAGGGCATTGATCACCGTGGCCAGCATCCCCATATAATCGGCCGTCGCCCGCTCCATCCCCGACTGTGCCGCCGCCGCTCCCCGCCAGATGTTGCCTCCGCCGACCACGATGGCGATCTGCACTCCTGTGGGGAGCAGTTCTTGAAGCTCCAGGGCGATCTCTTCGACCACCTTGCGGTCGATTCCAAAGCCCTGATCTCCCGCCAGAGCTTCGCCGCTCAACTTCAAAACAACCCGCTTATAGGCAGGCATTTCCAATCTTCAACCCTCCAAATCTATTCGACAGCTTTTAAGAGCAATCCTTTATTTTGGATAAAAAAAGAACACGCTGGCGTGTTCTTTAGTCCTCACTGTCACCGTCTGCCGCTTCGCCGACGGCAAAGCGGGCAAAACGGCGAATAACGATATTTTCGCCTATTTTGGCGATGAGCTCAGAGAGCAGATCGCGGACGGAAAGATCCGGATCCCGGACATAGGGCTGCTCGAGCAAACAGTTTTCCTGATAGAACTTGGCAATGCGTCCTTCGACGATCCGCTCGATGACCTTCTCCGGCTTCCCTTCGCGGAGAGCCTGACCGCGCAAAATCTCCCTCTCTTTTTCCACCTCGTCCGCGGAAACGTCTTCCCGGTCAATGTAGCGCGGATTGGAGGCGGCCACCTGCAGGCAGATGTTGCGCACAAACTCACGGAACTCATCATTGCGCGCCACAAAATCGGTTTCACAGTTTACCTCAACCAAGACGCCGATCTTGCCGCCCAGATGAATATAGGAATCGATGATCCCCTGCGCGGCGACGCGACCGGAGCGGCGGGCGGCTGCGGCCAGCCCTTTCTCCCGCAGGATCACGACCGCTTTCGCTTCGTCTCCCCCGGCCTCCTGGAGCGCCTTTTTACAGTCCATCATCCCGGCGCCGGTCTTTTCGCGCAGGGCCTTAACCGCTTTTGCCTCAATTTGCATCATGATCTCCTCCTGCTTACCTGTCGCTTGCTGTATCTGCAGCGGCCTGCTGCGGTGGCGCAGCCGCGCCCTTGTCCTCTTTTTCCGGTGTCGGCACCGCGGCTCCGGCATCAGCGGCGGCCTGAGCGGCGCTCTCTTCCGCTTCCGCCTCGGCGAGCTCTTCAGCATGCCTGGCTTCCTGAATATGCCTTCCTTCAACGGCGGCATCGGCCAATAGCGAAGTGATCAGCTTGATCGCCCTGATGGCATCATCGTTACCCGGGATGATGTAGTCGATCTCATCGGGATCACAGTTTGTGTCGACGATGGCGATGATGGGAATACCGAGCTTGCGCGCCTCGGCGACGGCGATCCGCTCCTTGCGCGGATCGACCACGTAGACGGCGTCGGGCAGCTTTTTCAGATTCCTGATCCCGCCTAAAAACTTGAGCAGCTTGGCGTGCTCATGCCTCAGCATGAGGACCTCTTTTTTGGGCAGCAGCTCAAAGGTGCCGTCCTCCTCCATCTTTTCGAGGTCGTGAAGCCGCTTGATCCGCTTGCTGATCGTCTGGAAGTTGGTCAACATCCCTCCGAGCCAGCGCTGGTTGACATAATGCATTCCGCACCGTTCCGTCTCCAGCCGGATCGATTCCTGCGCCTGTTTTTTCGTGCCCACAAAGATAACATTGCCGCCCCGGGCGGCAATATCACGAACAAAAGCGTAGGCGACATCCATGAGCTTAACCGTTTGCTGCAGGTCGATGATATAGATTCCGTTGCGCTCGGTGAAGATGTAGCTTTTCATCTTTGGGTTCCACCGGCGGGTCTGGTGCCCGAAGTGAACCCCTGCCTCGAGCAGCTGCTTCATTGTAACAGTGGCCAAGATAACTCCTCCTTTTGGTTGAACCACCGCTCCCTCTCATCGCTTTATCCGCAGCCGTACGGCTGACCCGGTCCAGCTCCGGGAGCGTGCGTATTTAAATTGTCCGTCGGTAGTATAGCATAGTTAACCCGGGAAGGCAATTCCGGGAAAAGACCCATTGGAGAGCTGAAGAGCAGCTCCTGAAGAAGTGCCGTTTGGGGGTAAAAAAGAGAGGATAATTCAGCCCGGGGAAGAACTAGAGAGCAGAGCCCGGGGCGCTGCCGCTGCCGGGTCGCTGTTCAAAAATGAGGAGGCATATAATATGGAACCGGAATGGGCCGATCAGAAAACAAATTTCCCCATAATCGATGTGCGGGATTTAACCGGCAACTTCTTGCCGATGATCCTGCACCGGGCACAGCAGGTCAACCTGCACAACGGGATCTGCGTTGTGCAGAGCTTTGAACCGAAGCCGCTCTACTCGGCGCTGCAGGATCTCGGCTTTGACCATGACGTGGAAAAAGTTTCTGCACACGAATATAGAGCCTATTTTTTCAGAACTGAGCTGAAAAACGCCACTTACAAAAGCGGAGCCGATATGCCCTTTAAGCCGACGGCGATCCTTAATTACAAAGTGATCGACGATCTGCTGGCAGGGACGGTGGTCGATCTCTGGGGCTATATCTGGGAGAAAGAGGATGCAGCGATCGATTTAAAGACCAAGCTGCTTCTTTCCATGAGCAACGCCATCGGCGCTTCCCGGTTCAGGCAGGCCACCAGAGAGCTGATCAAAGCGTACTCCTTGGGGGTTACGGTCAAAGAGTTGGATGAGCTGTTCTCCCTGTTTGCCTGGAACCAGGGTGTCGGCCACTTCTCATCGGAGATCGGGCCCTCCCCCACCT
>JAAZIG010000262.1 GCA_012510325.1 Bacillota bacterium | reverse complement strand
TTCCCGGAGTCACATTGACTGTTCCGCCCGGTGGGGCGGTATCAATTAAATCCTGTATGCCCATTGCATAACACATCCTTTTTGGAAGATGGTGATTATCTATAAATATATTATGCGAGTACTGCCGTCAGGTGCATCTTAGTAGTGATGATGGGCTATATGCGGAAGGGTATAGCAGTAGGGGAGGGCGGGGAGGGAAACAAAGTGGCGGGGTGCATTCGCCTAGGGTGGCGTCCTCGCTTGCTTCGCTCGCATTGGAGGGGTGTTTGGGTAGGGCAGAGTCCTTGCTCGCTTCGCTCGCATTGGGGATTAGGTCCTTCGCTCGCTGTGCTCGCTCAGGACGAGGACGGGGTCCTTCGCTCACTGCGTTCGCTCAGGACGAGGAAATTTCGGTTTCCCGAAATTTCCTCGCTTTACATCACCAGATGTTGTGGTGTATAATATCTCAAACACAATATGTAGGGTGAGCGATGCGATGAAGTGTCCTTATTGTGGTACGCAGGACAGTCGGGTTCTTGATTCCCGTGCGACTCAGGAGGGTGCTGCGATCAGGCGGCGGCGGGAGTGCTACGGCTGTATGAATCGCTTCACTACGATGGAGAAGATCGAGGAGGAGCCGCTTGTGGTGATCAAGCGCGACGGGCGGCGGGAGCTGTTTGACGGCAACAAGGTTCTTCAGGGGCTCTTCCGGGCGGGACAGAAGCGCGATATCCCCCTGGCGGTCTGGCAAGAGCTGGTGGAGAGCCTGGAGCAGGAGTTGCGCAGCAGCTATGTCAAGGAGATTCCGGCGGGGGAGATCGGCGAGTTTGTTCTCGAGAGGCTGCGGCAGATCGATGAGGTGGCTTACGTTCGCTTCGCTTCAGTCTACCGCCAATTTCCGGATATCGAGACCTTTAAAAAAGAGCTGGAAGAGATGCTTCGGCAAAAAGAGGCGGAGGAGACTGCGCCTGAGGGCGGAACAAAGGAGGAAGAGTGATGGCTAAAGCAGCTGCTTCACAGAATGACCGGTTTCCGGAGAAAGCCATTTTCAAGGAGATTCGGAAACGGGACGGCAGAGTGGTGGAATTTGAGCCGGTCAAGATCACTGATGCCATCTTCAAGGCGGTCCAGGCAGTCGGAGGAAGCAACCGGGAGATCGCTGAGAATCTGACCTGGCAGGTGATCCGGTACCTGCGCGAAACGGGTTACGCCGGGATTGTCCCGGCAGTGGAAGAGATTCAGGATGCCGTGGAGAAGGTCCTTATTGAAAATGGACATGCCCGCACGGCGAAAGCCTATATCCTGTACCGCTACCGGCGCACCCGGATCCGCGAGGCGAAATCGGAACTGATGGATGTGGTCAAGGAGATCCTCGTGGAGACCAATCGCGAGAACGCCAATATCAGCAATTCGCCGGCGGCGAAGATGCTGCAGATTGCCATGGCGGCTAGCAAAAAATATTACCTGAGCAATCTTTTGCCCGAAGATTTTGCGGCGGCGCACACGGAGGGCTATCTACATATTCACGACCTCGATTACTACAGCAAG
Organism: Bacillota bacterium; assembly: GCA_012510325.1. Taxonomy (GTDB): domain Bacteria; phylum Bacillota; class Dethiobacteria; order DTU022; family DTU022; genus JAAZPQ01. The sequence continues at coordinate 8,856 of JAAZIG010000262.1, read as the reverse complement.
ACGGTAAATTGTCTGCAGATCGATCTGGCCAAGCTGCAGCGGGAGGGTTTCAACACCGGGTACGGCTATATCCGCCCGCCCAAGCGGATCGCTTCGGCGGCGGCGCAGGCGGCGATCATTTTGCAGAGCAACCAGAACGATATGTTCGGCGGGCAGAGTTATCCTCATTTCGATCGCCATATGGGCGAGACGATCCGCTCGCTGAAGGAGCAGCCCGGTGAGGATGAGATCTACCAGGCCATGGAGGGCTTGGTCTACAACTTGAACAGCATGCATTCCCGGGCGGGGGCGCAGGTTCCCTTTTCCTCTCTCAACTTGGGGACCGATACGACCCCGGAGGGGCGTGCGGTGACCAAAGCTGTTCTCGAGGCTTTTTACCGCGGCCTGGGGCGTGGAGAGAGCCCTATTTTCCCCAATCTGGTTTTCCGCATTCAGGAGGGGGCCAACTTTAGCCCCTCAGATCCAAATTATGACCTCTACCGCCTCGCCCTCAAGGTGGCGGCGCGGCGGATGAATCCCACCTTCAGCTTCATGGACAGCTCCTTTAACCGTAAATACGGCGACGAGGTGGCCTATATGGGCTGCCGCAGCCGGGTCATCGGCAACCGCCACGGTCCGGAGGTGTCGGCGGGACGCGGCAATATCGCCTTTACCACAATCAACCTGCCCCGGCTGGCCTTTGAGAGCCGCGGCGGGAAAGAGCTCTTTTTCGTCGAGCTGGACCGGATGCTCCGCCTGGCGGCGCGGCAGCTGCTTCACCGGTACGGCGTTGTCTCGCGGCTCCGGATCAGGGATCTGCCCTTTTTGATGGGGGAGCAGCTTTATCTGGGCTCCGAAGAGCTCGCTCCCGATGACCTCATCGGTGAGGCGATCAAGCACGGCACCCTGGGGATCGGCTTTATCGGGCTGGCTGAAACCCTGCAGCTGCTCATCGGGAAGCACCACGGCGAGGATGATGAGGCCCGGCAGCTGGGGCTGCAGATCGCCGACCAGATGTTCCGGCGGTGCCAGCAGTTCTGCGATGAATACGATCTCAACTTCGTGATGCTGGCGACGCCGGCGGAGGGGCTGGCCGGACGCTTCATCAAGATGGACCGGGAGCGTTTCGGGGTGATCCCGGGGGTGACCGATAAGGAATATTACACGAACTCGTTTCACCTGCCCGTAAATTACGCCACACCCATCTCTGACAAGCTCGAGATCGAGGGCGCTTTTCACCGCTTTTGCAACGCCGGCCATATCAGTTACGTCGAGCTCGAGGCACCGCCTCTGCACAATATCGATGCCGTCGACCGGATTGTCCGCATCATGGCCGCCGCCGATGTCGGCTACGGCGGGATCAACTTTCCCATCGATGAATGCTGCAGCTGCTCTTTCAGCGGGGTCTTCAACGAAAGCTGTCCTCAATGCGGGAGCACCGCCATCCGCCGGATCAGGCGCATCACCGGTTATCTGTCCACCGATGACCGCTTCAATGAGGCGAAGCGCGATGAGCTGAAGGAAAGGCGGCCCCACTTTGCGCCGCCGGAGCAGCAGTGAAACTGCGCCTGGCGGGGCTGGTTTCCGAATCGATCGTCGACGGGCCGGGGCTGCGCTTCACGCTTTTTTTGCAGGGCTGCCCGCACCGCTGCCCCGGATGCCACAACCCGGAGACGCACGACCCCGCGGGGGGCAGCGCGGTCGCGGCGGCGGAGCTGCTGGTGCAGATCAGAGCTGCCCGGGGGATCGACGGGGTTACCTTCTCCGGCGGCGAGCCGTTCATGCAGGCCGCCGCCCTGGCCGGGCTGGCTGAACAGATCCTCCTTTTGGGGCTCGATCTGGTGCTCTATTCGGGCTTCACCTTCGAGGAGCTGCTCCAGAGGGGCACTACCGACGGCCCTACCCGCCGCCTGCTGCAGGCGGGGACAATGCTTGTGGACGGCCCCTATGTTGAGGCCGAGCGCGATTTAACCCTTTCCTTCCGCGGTTCCCGCAACCAGCGGCTCATCGATCTGCCCGCTTCGCTGCGCGAGGGGAGCGCGGTGGAGTGGGCTCTTGAAAAGGGGATTTGCTAGATGGCCGGGGCAGCGATGGCAAAAGGTTTTCAGCTTCGCCGGAGCGGTGAGCTGACCTATCTGCAGGCCCCGCTGCTGGAGGGCTGTCGCGGGGTGGTCCACGCTTTTTCCACTCGCCTGGGCGGCTGCAGCACCGGGGCGATGGCTTCGCTGAATACCGCTTTTCACACCGGCGATCGCTATCGCTGCGTTCTGGAAAATCGGCGCCGCTTTCTGGAAAGATGGGCTTTTAGCCCTGACGACGCCGTCGCCGCCATTCAGGTGCACGGGACGGGAATTATCCGGGCCGGGGCGGTCCATCGCGGGCGCGGTGCCCGGCCGGATACTTTCCTCGGCGAAGGCGACGCCCTGCTGACAACGGTTCCGGGGCTGCCGCTGACGGGCTATGCCGCCGACTGTCTGCTGCTCTTCATCGCTGCTCCAGATGTCCCCGCCGTGGCGCTGGCTCATGCCGGATGGCGGGGCACCCTGCAGGGGATCGCTCCGGCGGTGGTGCAGGAACTGCACCTGCTCTGCGGGGCCGATCCCGCAGCGATGGTGGCGGCGCTCAGCCCGGGCATCTGCGCTCGCTGTTACACGGTGGGCGGGGAGCTGGCCCGGGAGTTTGCCGCCGCCGGCTGGCGCGGTGAACCGTACCAGTGGACGGACGGCGGGGGCGGGTGCCATCTCGATCTGGCGGCGATAAACCGGGAGCAGCTGCGCCGGGCCGGGATCGGCGGCGGGCGCCTGGCCGGATGCGATTGGTGCACCGGCTGCCATCCCCGGCTGTTCTATTCGCACCGGCGCGACAAGGGACAGACCGGCCGGATGATGGGGCTTATCGCCCTGCGCGGTCAATCTGCGGCAGAGGAGGCGGGGGAGAGTTGAGCAGGCGCCGGCCGGGTACTCCGGCCACCACACAGGCACACCTGGAGGTCCTGCCGGGAAAAGGGCGCCGTTTTGCCCATCTCCGGCAGCTCTCCGTATTCTATATCATCCTGGCGCTTTTCGCTTTGCTCCTGCTGCAGGCGGCGTATCACTGGCTGGAGCCTTTCATATTGTCCCGGCGGCTGCAGATAGTGACCGCGGCGGCGGGCTGCTTTGAGAAGAAAGTAAGCGTGGAGGGGCTGCTCACCAGACCCGAGGAGCAGCTGCTCACCGCCCCGTGCAGCGGCGTGATCGTAGAGCTGGCTCCCTCCGGTGAGCGGGTTCCCACCGGAGCGGTTGTCGCCTCTTTTGTTCCCCTGAGCGCCGCCGAGAGGCAGGGCTTTGAGGAGACGGTCAGCCCTGCGGAAAGCCGCTGGGAGCAGCTGAAGCGATATCTTTGGGAATGGCTCGGTCTCGGTGTCGAAGAAGAGGAGCCTGCCGCAGACCGGCTGATCAGCGGAACGCTTCCCTCGTGGCTTGGTGAACCGGTTCCCCTGACGGTAGCGGAAGCGGGTCTGCTGTTGCACCGGCTGGACGGCTGGGAGGGGCTCGGTGAGAGGGCGTACCTGCATGCAGAGGAGTTTGCCGCCGGTTCAGGAGAGGAGTTTACCGCCGCCGAGGGCGTCTGGGTGGAGGAGGGGCAGCCGGTGCTGAAGCTCATCGACAACTGGCAGTGGTATTACAATCTTCTGCTGCCCCTCGATCCGGGGCGGACCCTGGCGGCGCGGGAGTATGTTCGCTTTGAATTTGCTTTCGCCCCGGAAAGCCCGGTTATCGGGGTGCTGACCGCCGCGGAGATCGATTCCGCCGCCGAAGAGGTTCGTCTGACCTACTGCATCGAGCGGCAGTTCCCCGGGTCTGAGGATCTGCGCTGGTCTGCGGCGGAGATCGTCCTGGAGCGGGAAGAGGGCATCATCATCCCGGAGGCGGCGCTCATAGAGCGCAGCGGCGGGAGCGGAGTCTTTCTTAACCGGGGCGGGGCGGTAAAGTTTCAGGAGGTCACTGTCGTCGGGAGCCGGGGCGATGAGGTGATGGTGGAGGGGCTCGAACCGGACAGCATGGTGATCACGCGCCCGGGGCTGGTCGAGGAGGGCCGGCGCCTGAATTGATCGCCCCGCGGGCCGTTCATGTATAATAGGAAAGAGAGCAACTTTGTGGAAGCGAGTGAGGCAGAATGCTGGAGGATAATCTGAGGACTGTTCGGAGAGAGATCGCCGCAGCGCTGGAACGGGCCGGGCGCGCCGGCGAGGAAGTGCGCCTGGTGGCGGTGACGAAAACTGTCGGTCCCGGCGAGATCACTGCAGCGGCGGCGCTGGGGCTGCGGGACTTTGGTGAAAACCGGCTGCAGGAGGCGGTGCCGAAGCTGCGCCTTTTCCCCGGGCTGCGCTGGCACTTCATCGGCCATCTGCAGAGCAACAAGGCCAAAGACGTGCTCGCCGGCTTTACCCTGATCCATTCCCTGGACCGCTTATCGCTGGTCCGGGCGCTGCAGCGCCGGGCGGAGCAACTCGATCGGGAGGCGCGCTGTCTGCTGCAGCTCAACATCTCCGGTGAAGAGAGCAAGTTTGGTCTGAGCGAGGCGGAGCTTCCCGACTTTCTGGATGTCCTGAACGATTATCCCCGGATCCGCGTCGAGGGGCTGATGACGATGGCCCCCTGGGGCGAGGATTCCGCGGGGGCGCGGCCCATCTTCCGCCGCCTTCGCGAGCTGCAGCAGCAGCACCGCCGCCCGGGGTTGGAGCTGGCCGAGCTTTCCATGGGGATGACCGGCGACTACATTGTCGCCGTTGAGGAAGGGGCGACCATAGTGCGCATTGGCTCCGCCCTGTTCGGGCCGCGGCCGGCGGCGTAACAAAAACAGCGAAGCGGGTGAAGCAATATCGAAATCATCGGCAACGGGCTGCTCATCTTTGTAAATATCTATCTGGTGGTGATCATGGGGCGGATCATTCTCTCCTGGTTTCAGCGCTCTTTCTACAGCTATCCGTTTCTTTACAATATCTACCGCTTCTGCCACAGCCTCACGGAGCCGCTGATGGCGCCGCTGCGCCGGGTGATTCCGCCGGTGCGGATGGGGATGGGCTTTGCCGATCTCTCCCCGCTGCTTCTGCTGCTGCTGTTGAGCCTGGTCCAGAGGTTGATCAGAGGCTTGTTCTTCTAAACCCGGTTGTCCAAATTCTGCGGATGACCCGACAAAGAGGTGACTGAAGCGATGGTGTCACAAAATAATGGCTTTCCTCCCGGTTCCGGAGGAAGCGGGGGCGGTGCGCCCCTCCCGGAAAAGGAAGGCCCTCCGGACAGGGTCAGGGAGATTGCCGGGACCGTGGCCGCCCTGCGACTCGATGCGGTGCTGGCCCTGGGATTTGGTCTCTCCCGCTCCCGGGCGGTGCTCCTGGTCAAGGGGGGGCTGGTCGCGGTAAACGGGAGCCCCGTGGAGACCCCCTCACGCCGGCTCAAGGAGGGCGACCGCCTTTCGGTGGAGGGGCGCGGCAGCCTTGAAATTGCCGCCCTCACCGGGGAAAGCCGGAAAGGGAGGCAGCGGATAAAACTTTACAAATTTTACTGATAGGGGCAGGATCGGCTGGAGTATTGTCGAAATATAGAAACGGATCAACTTTTTTCAACGAGATAGGGAGGAAGGCGGATGTCGTTAACACCGATGGATATTCACAATAAAGAGTTCGCGCACTCATTTCGCGGTTACTCTGTTGAAGAGGTCAACGAATTTTTAAATCGTGTGGCCAAGGATTTTGAACAGTTGCTGCGCGAAAACATTGAGCTGAAAGATGATAAAGAGAAGATCGCCGAGAAGATGAAGGGTTATCAGAAGCTTGAAGAGACGATGCACAGCGCTCTGGTGGTGGCTCAGGAAGCGGCCGATGAAGTCAAGCAGAACGCCAGGCGGGAAGCGGATCTGATTCGCCGGGAGGCCGAGCGCGAGGCGCAAAGAATCGTTGAGGAATCACGCTACCGTTCCAGCAAAATATTAACCGAGCATGACGATCTCTACAAGCAGGCTCAGGTGTTCAAGATGCGCTTTCGCTCCTTCCTCGAGTCTCAGATAGCGGCCCTGGAGCTGGAAGAATGGAAAGAGCCCCCGGCGGCGCAGCAACGGGAGGCCGCCCCGGAGCCGGCGGAGCAGATTTCACCGGTGCGCGCCGAAGCTTCGGAGTATGAGGATTGATCATTCGGGGTAACCTTGTTATAATTTGATTAGATAGCAGCATAACAGATCGCAATGAACGGGCCAGTAAGCAGCAGCAGGTTTCCCCAGAGAGCCGGGGTCAGGTGTAAGCCCGGTGAAGCCGCGTTGCCGAAGATCCCCCGGGAGCTCCCGTGCCAAATCCGCCGGCGGAGAGTAGACACGGGCGGGGCCGCCGTTAAGGGCCGGCGAAGCGTAGAGTGGCTGTCGGCGCACGCATCCGCGGGCGCAGGCGGCTAGCAGGGTGGTACCGCGGGAGGAAATCTCGTCCCTAAAAGATCGGGGATGGGATTTTTTATATGAGGATGCAGGAGGCGTCAGGAGATGAAAGACTACCGGGAGACACTGAATTTGCCCCGCACCGATTTTCCGATGCGGGCGCAGCTCCCCCGGCGGGAGCCGGAGATTTTAAGTTACTGGAATGAGATCAATATTTACGATCTGGTGCAGCAGAGGCGTCAGGGGGCGCCGCAGTTCATTCTGCACGACGGTCCGCCGTACGCCAATAATGATATTCATATGGGGACGGCGCTGAATAAAGTGCTGAAGGATTTTATCGTCAAGTACAAGAGCATGAGCGGTTTCGACAGCCCCTATGTGCCCGGCTGGGACACGCATGGCCTGCCCATCGAACACCAGATTATCAAGAGCAGGGGGATCAAACGGAAAGAGATCGGCGCCATCGAGTTCAGGCGGCTGTGCCGCGACTATGCCCTGGAGTACGTTTCCATCCAGCGGGAGCAGTTTCGCCGGCTGGGGGTGCGGGGCCACTGGGAGGATCCCTACCTCACCCTGGCGCCCTCTTTTGAGGCCCGCCAGATCGCCGTCTTTGGGGAGATGGTTTCGCGGGGCTATATCTACAAGGGGCTGCGCCCGGTGTACTGGTGTCCCCGCTGTGAGACCGCCCTCGCCGAGGCGGAAGTGGAGCACGCCGATCACCGCGCCGAATCGCTCTACGTGAAGTTTCCCGTGATCGACGACCGCGGGCTTTTCGGGGGAGCTGCGGGCTCGTTCTGTCTCATCTGGACGACGACGGCCTGGACCATCCCGGCCAATCTGGCCGTCTGCCTGCACCCTGAGTTCGACTATGTGCTCGCCGGGGCCGGGGATGAAAAATATTTGCTTGCCGAGGGGCTCCTCGAGGACGTCGCCGCGGAGCTGGGCGGCGAACCCTGGACAGTGTTGCGCCGCTTCAAGGGGCGCGAGCTGGAAGGGGTTATCTGCCGTCACCCCTTTCTCGAGCGGGAGTCGCCGCTCATTCTGGGCGATCATGTCACCCTGGAGCAGGGCACCGGCTGTGTCCATACCGCCCCGGGACACGGTTTGGAGGACTACGCCGTCGGTCAGCTCTACCGCCTGCCGGTGCTGAGCCCCATCGACGACCGCGGCTGCTTTACCGATGAGGCCGGTGAGTTTGCCGACCTGCATTATACCAAGGGCGGTGCAGCGGTGATCCGGGCGCTGGAGCGGGAAAAAGCGCTGCTGAAGGCGTCGTCGCTGGAACACCAGTACCCGCACTGCTGGCGCTGCAAGGAGCCGATTCTGTTTCGGGCGACGGAGCAGTGGTTTGCCTCCATCGACGGCTTCCGCCGCGAGGCGCTGGAGGCGATCCGCCGCGTCGAATGGATTCCCTCCTGGGGTGAAGAGCGGATTCACAATATGATTGCCGAGCGGCAGGACTGGTGCATCTCCCGGCAGCGGATCTGGGGGGTGCCCATCCCCATCTTTTACTGCGAGGATTGCGGAGAGGCGATTATCGACCCCCGGGTCATCACGGCGGTCTCGGAGCTGTTTGCCCGGGAGGGCTCCGATGCCTGGTTTATCCGGGAAGCGGCGGAGATCCTGCCGCCGGGCTACCGCTGCTCCGCCTGCGGCGGCACCTCCTTCCGCAAGGAAAGCGACACTATGGATGTCTGGTTTGATTCCGGATCGAGCCACGTTGCCGTCTTGGAAGAAAGGCCGGAGCTGCGCTGGCCGGCGGATCTTTATCTCGAGGGAAGCGACCAGTTTCGGGGCTGGTTTCATTCCTCCCTGCTGACGGCGGTGGCGGTGCGCGGCGAGCCCCCGTACCGCGGCGTGCTCAGCCACGGCTGGGTTGTCGACGGCGAGGGTCGGAAAATGTCGAAATCGCTGGGGAATGTCATCGCCCCGGAAGAGATTACCGAAAAATACGGGGCCGATATTCTGCGGCTGTGGGTGGCCTCGGCGGACTATACCAGCGATATTCACCTCTCCCCGGACATCTTGAAGCAGCTCTCCGAGGTTTACCGGAAGATCCGCAATACCTGCCGGTTCTTGCTGGGGAACTGCTACGATTTTGACCCCGCCACCCAGGCGCTTCCCTACAGCTCCCTGGAGGAGTTTGACCGCTGGGTGCTGCACCGCCTGGGGGGGCTCATTGAAAAGGTAACCCGGGCCTACGACCGCTATACCTATCACCTGATCTATCAGGCCCTTCATAATTTTTGCACCGTCGACCTGAGCAACTTCTATCTTGATGTGCAGAAGGACAGGCTCTACTGCTCGGCGGCGGACGATCCCGCCCGGCGCTCCGCCCAGACCGTGATGGCGATCGTTTTGGAAAACCTGACCCTGATGATGGCGCCGATCCTCACCTTTACCGCCGAGGAGCTGTGGCGGCAGCTGCCCGGCGAACGGCAGCCCAGCGTCCAGCTGGCCGATTTTCCGGAAAGC
>JAAZIG010000261.1 GCA_012510325.1 Bacillota bacterium | reverse complement strand
CGGCCGTTTTGAGGCGGTGGAGGCGGGCCAGGAGTACCCCGTCCTGATCGATTATGCCCACACTCCCGACGGCCTGGCCAACGCTCTGCAGGCGGCCCGGGAGCTCACCTCCGGAAGGGTGATCACCGTGTTCGGCTGCGGCGGGGAGCGGGATCGCAGCAAGCGTCCCTTGATGGGGGAGGCGGCCGGACAGTACAGCGATCTGGTCATTTTGACCGACGACAATCCCCGGGGCGAGGAGCCGCGGCAGATCACCGCGGAGGTGATCCCGGGGCTGGAGCGCCGCCCTCCGGCGGAGGGTTATCGGGTGATCCCCGACCGCCGCAGGGCCATCGCCGCGGCGCTGGAGCAGGCCCGCCGGGACGACCTCGTGCTCATCGCCGGAAAAGGGCACGAGGATGAGCAGATCTACCGCAGCCGCCGGATCCCTTTTTCCGATCGCCAGGTGGCGGCGGAGCTGATCCGGAGAGGGGCGGAGAGGAGAAAAATACTTTATGCCGATTAAAGGGGTCGATCTGCTGGAGGCCTGTCGGGGGGAGCTGCTTCAGGGCGACCCGGAGCAGGCTGTCGGCGGATTTTCCATCGATACGCGCACCCTGAAGCGGGGCGACTTTTTCGTCCCCCTGCGCGGGGAGAAAGACGACGGGCACCGCTATCTGCCCGCCGCTGCCGCCGCCGGGGCGAGCGGTTCTTTTACCGCCCGCCGCCCCCCGGAAGGGCTGCCTTCTTCCTTTTTGCTCATCGGGGTGCCCGATGTGCTCGCGGCGCTGCAGCAGTCCGCCAAGTTTCACCGGCGCCGCTTCGACCTGCCCGTCATCGGCGTGACCGGAAGCAGCGGCAAGACGACGACCAAAGATTTTATCGCCGGGGTTCTCTCCGGCTCGCGGAAAGTTTTGAAGACAGAAGGCAATCTGAACAATGAGATCGGACTGCCCCTGACCCTGCTGCGGTTGGATCGGCACTGCCGCGCCGCGGTGCTGGAGATGGGGATGAGCGCGCCGGGGGAGATCGCCCTGCTGTCCCGGATCGCCGCTCCGGAGATCGGGGTGATCACCAACATCGGCGCCGCCCACCTGGAGGCTCTCGGCAGCATCGAGGCCATCGCCGCGGCGAAGGAGGAGCTCCTGGAGGCGCTGGGCCCCCGGGGGACCGCCGTTCTCAACGCCGACGACCCGCGCCTGCAGGAGATGGGTGCCCGCTTCGGCGGGAAGGTTTACCGCTACGGGTTTGGCGGCGGCGATCTGCGGGCCTCCTCCTTTGTCCTTCGCGGCGTCAGCAGCCGCTTTCGGGTTCGCTTCCCCGGCGGGGAGGAGGGCGATTTCTCCCTGCCCCTGCCCGGAAGGCACCTGGTCAGCAACGCTCTCGCCGCCCTCACCGTCGGTTATCTGCTCGGAGTGAGCGCTGCGGCGATGCGGACCGGCCTGGAGCAGAGCCGGATCACCGGCGGAAGGCTGCAGCTCTTGACCAGCGGAGCGGGGATCAGGATCATCGACGACAGCTACAATGCCAATCCCGACTCCGTCAGGGCGGCGCTGGAGGTCCTCCAGGAGCTGGCCGGAGCCAGATCCATTGCCGTGCTCGGGGACATGCTCGAGCTGGGCCCGGCGGAAAGGGAGCTGCACCGCGAAGTGGGCCGCTTTGCCGCCGCCTGCCGGATCGGTGTCCTCATCACCGTCGGTCCCCTGGGGGCGGAGATCGCCGCCGGAGCCGCCGCCGCGGGGCTGCCCGCGGTGGCCTGTCCGACCCACGACGCCGCTGTGGAGGCGGTTAGAAGGGCGGCGCCGGAGGCGGGGTGGACCATCTTGGTGAAAGGTTCGCGGGGGATGCGTATGGAAAAGATTGTTCAACAACTGCTCGAAGCAGGGGAAGGGGATTTGGAATAGTGCCGCAAAGCGTCTGGTTCACCGCAGGGGCCGCCTTTCTCATCAGCCTGCTCTGCGGACCCGTTTTTATCCGGCTCCGGCAGCGGCAGCGTGCGGGGCAGCAGATCCGGGCCGACGGTCCCGCCCACCACCGGAAGAAGGCGGGGACACCGACGGCGGGGGGAACGATCTTTCTTCTCGCCGCTGCGGCGGCTTTGCTGATCCAGGGCTGCTTCACCCCTCTGGTGGGGCTCGCTCTCCTGCTCACTCTGGGCAGCGCCCTCATCGGCTGGGTCGACGATTATGCCAAGATCCGGCGGGGACACTCCCTGGGGCTGAAGGCCCGGAGCAAGATCGCCGGGCAGGCGCTTTGCACCGCTTTGTTTGTGCTGCTGCTCTATCTCTCCGGGGAGTACAGTCCGGCGGTGGCGGTCCCTTTCACCGATCTGACGCTGGAGCTGGGCTGGTTTTATCCCCTGTTCATCTTTTTAATCGTTTTGGCGACGACCAATGCGGTCAATCTGAGCGACGGCATCGACGGACTGGCCGGGGGCACGGCGATCATCGCCCTGCTCGCCTTTCTCTATATTGCCCAGGAAAGCGGCCGCCCCGCTCTCGCTCTTTTCTGCGCCGCCTTTGTCGGAGGCACCTTCGGTTTTTTGCTCTACAACCTCCATCCGGCGCGCATCTTCATGGGCGATGTCGGCTCGCTCGCTCTGGGCGGCGCTCTCGCCGCCGCCGCCATTTTGAGCAAGGCGGAGCTCTCACTGCTGCTCATCGGGGGGATCTATGTCATCGAAGCCCTCTCGGTGATTGTGCAGGTGCTCTCCTTTCAGCTCACCGGGCGGCGCCTTCTCCTGATGGCGCCGCTGCACCACCATTTCGAGCTGAAGGGGTGGAGCGAATGGCGGGTGGTGACGACGTTTTGGGGGTTGACCTTTATCTTTGCCCTGGCGGGCCTCCTGGAATGGTGGCTCCGGGGATCTTTGCTCTAAAGGGGGCTGATCTGCTTGATCGATCTCATCCGCCGCCGCCCCGTGGTGGTGGCCGGACTGGGCCGCAGCGGTGCGGCTGCAGCGGCGCTGCTCGCTGAAAAAGGCGCTCCCGAGATTATTGTGACCGATTCCCGCCCCGCCGCCGCTCTGGAAGAGGCGCTGGCGGAGCTGAAGGGTTACCGCGGGATCAGGGTGGTCGCCGGGGGCAACCCCCCGGAGCTGCTCACCCCCGCCGTCGGCCTGGTGATCAAGAGCCCGGGCATTCCGCGGTCGCTGGAGCTCTTCGCCCGGGCCGACTCGCTGGAAATACCGGTTTTATCGGAAATCGAACTGGCATATGCTTTTATGAGGGCCCCGCTCATCGGGGTTACCGGGAGCAACGGCAAGACCACCACCACCGCGCTCATCGCGGCGATGCTGGTGGAAGCGAATTTTAACGGGGCCATGGCCGCCGGGAATATCGGGGTGCCCCTGTGCGCGGCGACAGCCGTGGGCCCTTCCGGGGCCGTCGCTGCGGAGCTGAGCAGCTTTCAGCTTGCCGATATTCGGAAGTTTCGCCCGGCGGTGGCGCTGTTTTTGAATTTTGCCGAGGATCACCTCGATTACCACGGCAGCCTGGAGAGCTACTACCGGGCCAAGGTGCGCCTCTTCGAGAATCAGGGACCGGGGGATTTCGCCGTTCTCAACCGCGCCGATCCCGCTGTGGCCAGGCTGCGCCGGCAGCTCCCCGGGCCGGTGCTCCTCTTCGACCGGGGCCCGGTGGAGTGCGGCGCCGGCATTGCCCGCGGCAAGGTGATCCTGTTCAACGGGGGGCGCCCCGCCGCGGAGCTCTGTGCCGTGACCGAGATCGCCCTGCCGGGGGAGCACAACCTGGAGAACGCCCTCGCCGCGGCGGCGGCGGCCTGGGCTGCCGGCGCCGCGCCGGAGGCCATCGGGCGGGTGCTGCGCTCTTTTCAGCCCCTGGCGCACCGGCTGGAGTCCGTCGCCGAGATCGACGGGGTGCTTTATGTCAACGACTCCAAGGGAACCAATCCCGGAGCGGTGATCCGGGCGCTGCGCTCCTTCCCCGGCAAAAAGAAGATCCTGCTCGCCGGGGGCAGGGATAAGGGGAGCGACTTTGCCGGGCTGGCCGCAGTGATCAAGGAGGAGGTCCGGCTGCTGCTGCTCTACGGCGAGTCCAGGGCCAAACTGGCCCGGGCGGCCGAGCAGGCCGGCTTCG
>JAAZIG010000260.1 GCA_012510325.1 Bacillota bacterium | reverse complement strand
GGTCACAGATGTCCGCCTACAAATATCCCCGGCAGATTGTTTTTATCGAATCTCTGCCGAAAAGCGGGGCCGGCAAAGTCCTCTGGAGAGAGCTGCAGGAAAAAGCCAAACAGGAGTTTTCATAAACCGGAGGGCTGCTGCCGCTCTTATGTACATGAACTCTCGGCGGTGAGGAGCTCCTGCTGTTCGACAGGCCAGCTCTCCCGGGGAAAGGCTTTACTGGCGGCTCCGCTGAAACAATCCAGATGCGGTGACAGGAATTAAAGGAACGAATTTTGAGAGGAGCCTGAACGTGAGAACAAAAAAACAGTATATCGAGAGACTGGGCAAGATGAACCGTAATCTTTATTCCAACGGGGAAAAGGTTGATCGGCTGGATGAACGGCAAGCAAGCGCGATCAATGTGATGGGAGTGACCTTTGATGCCGCTTGGGATCCGGCGAGTAAGGATCTTTGCACGGCCACTTCTCACCTTGACGGAGAAACGATCAACCGTTTTAATCACATCCATCAGCATCCTGAAGATTTGCACAAAAAACAGGATATGACCCGGCTTCTTTGCAACAAGGTGGGATTATGTATTCAGCGCTGCATGGGTATTGATGCCGCCAATGCTCTTCATGCGGTCTCTTTTGAAACGCAAAAAGATCCCCGGGCCAAAACTGCTTACCATGATAACTGGATCAAGTGGTTGACCGAATTTCAAAAAGAGGACTGGGTGGCTTGCTGTGCGCAAACCGACGTCAAGGGAGAGCGTCTCAAGCGGCCCGCGGCGCAGACCGATCCGGATATGTATGTCCGAGTGGTGGAGGAGAAAAGCGACGGTATCGTCGTGCGCGGTTCCAAAGTGCATATCACCGCTGCTTCGGTTTCCGACGAGATTTTGGTGGTGCCGACCCGCTCCTTAAGAAAAGAGGAAGGGGCATATGCGGTTGCTTTTGCGGTCCCTGCAGACTATGAAGGGGTTAAGCAGGTGGTTCATTTCCACAATTACCGAAAGCGTGATCACTACCAGAGAGGCTTTGAATATGGTTTTACCGACTCCTATGTGATCTTTGACGATTGTTTTATTCCCTGGGAGCGGGTTTTCATCTGCGGTGAGACCGAACATGGCGGTATAGCCGCTCTGCTTTTTGCCCTGTTCCACCGCCATTCTTATTCCGGTTGCAAGCCGGCCATGCTCGATTACGTGATCGGCCTTGCCGCTTTGGCCGCAGAGATAAACGGGATCGAAAGAACTCCTCATGTGCGTGAAATGCTTTCGCAGCTGATCATGACCGGAGAATTGGGCTATGCGGCTGGTTACACCGCTTCAGCGAAGGGTAAACCGCAGGTCTATATGCCCGGCACGGGTTTCGTCCCCTACGGGCCGGGCAGCTGTATTCCCGATTCGATCTACAGTAATGTTGGACGATGCCTGACCGGAGAAGCGGTCTACCATGAACTGGAGATCCTCTGCAACATCGCCGGGGGAATGCCCGCGACCTTCCCCTATGAAAAGGACCTGACCAATCCGGAAATCAAAGCGCTTCTGGAAAAATATCTGACCCGGAATCGGGAGATCCCCGTTGAGGAACAGATCAGATTCTGGCTCGCTTTTATTGATTTTGCCCTGTCCGGTTCCTCCGGCTCATGGACCTACGCTGCTTATCACGGCGGCGGTTCCCCGATTATGGAGCAGATCGCCATCACCAGCCAGTACGACATCGAAGCAAGGAAGGAAATAGTGCGGAAGATCGCCGGAATGAAGACGGAATCCTAAAGCTTTCCCAAAACCCGGTCCGGCGGCCGCTCTGTCGGACCGGGAGTGCGATCATTGCAGCCGCCGCCTGTGATTTGCAAAACAGCCCGGGGAAACCTCTGTCAGGCCCAAATTAGGGCGGCTACAGCGAGGGGGTTTTAATACTAGTTCCACAGTATTTGGCATTATATTTTCTTTAACCCTGAGAATTAAAAACAACCCCTGAAAGCCTTGCGGACAGTGGCTTTGCAGGGGTTATCGTCTTTCCGTTTTATGTTGTATATTTTAGTTTTATTTTTTGCGATCTGCAATAGGCTGTCTGATCGCACAAGGTAACGCCAGGTTAACGCTTCGCCAATTTGTTCGGGACAGGTTTCGGTTTTTGCCTAGGCGGAGGCAGCTTCACTTTTGCTTGTCTTTTCCAAATTGACGCGAACAAAATGAATCAGCACCAAAGAAACGATTGCCAGGCATGCTGCAAAAATAAACGCGCCATTCCAGCTGCCTGTTGTTT
>JAAZIG010000031.1 GCA_012510325.1 Bacillota bacterium | reverse complement strand
GGAGTACAAAGCGAAATGGGTCCGTGATGCGGCAGTAACGTTGTAGATGCTTCGCTACGCTCAGCATGACAGAAGAGGCGGCCCCCCCGTGGCACAAAAATGAGCCGGGAGATCCGTCCCTGGCTCAGGGAATATTTGTCATCCTGAGGACGCAGTCCGAAGGATCTGCAGTCCAGCGTTCCTTTTAAGTTGCCCTATACTTTTTCTAGCCGGGAGGGGGAGTACAAAGCGAAATGGGTCCGTGATGCATCAGCAACGTTTTAGATGCTTCGCTACGCTCAGCATGACAGCGGTGGCGGGATCTCGTTTCAGAAGTGAGTCAAAGTCAACGTCCCCTTGACTCAAGTTGGAGGAAAATGAGCCAGGAGATCCGTCCCCGCGGCTCATCCATTATTTGTCATTCTGAGCGCAGCGAAGAATCTGCTCAAAAAAACCTTGACCGGGACGCATCGAGGTGGTATAGTGCATTAGTAGACTAATGCACTATACCACAGGGGTGTTGCGAGAATGGCTTTCACGGCAGGCGGCTCCAAACCGATCTATCTGCAGCTTTCAGAATGGCTGGAGACGGAGATACTGTCGGGAAATATAGCCGCTGATGAAAAGATTTACTCCCAATATCAGCTGGCCGAGATGTTCAATATCAATCCGGCAACTGCCGCCCGGAGTTTGAACATCCTCGCTGATGAGGACACCCTCTACAAAAAGAGAGGCCTGGGCATGTTTGTTTCACCCGCTGCCGGGGCGATAATTCGCCAGAAACGTCGGGAGCAAATTCTGGAAAGGCTGGTGCGGGAGCTGGTTAAAGAGGCCCGGCTTCTCGATCTCAGCGCCTCCGAGCTGGAGGCCATGATCACAGCGGCACAAAACAGGGAGATGGAGGAGGGGAAAAGATGAAGGTGATCGCATGCCGGGAGCTGCGCAAACAGTTTGGCCGCACAGTTGCCCTAAACGATCTCTCTTTTTCAATCAAGGCGAATAAAATTACCGGGTTGATCGGGCCGAACGGTGCCGGTAAAACCACATTGCTGAAGATCGCGGCGGGTTATCTGAGAGAAACTGCGGGAGAGATCCGGGTGTTTTCCAGGCAACCGTTCAACGATCTGACAGTATCGGCCAACACGGTTTTTGTCGATGACAACATGGCTCTGCCGGGCACCCTCAATATTGCGGAAATACTTGATGCGGCGAGCCTTTTTTATCCGCACTGGGATCACCGCCTGGCCCTGCGCCTGTTTGAGTACTTCTCGTTTAACCCCCGCGCCTTGCACAAAAGCCTTTCCAAGGGGATGAAGAGCACCTTTAATATGATCATCGGCCTCTCCGCTCATTGTGCCCTCACTATCTTCGATGAACCGACAGTGGGGATGGATGCGGCTGTGAGAAGGGATTTTTACCGGGCCTTGCTTCAGGATTATCTGCGCCACCCGCGAACCATGATCATCTCCAGCCACTTACTCAGTGAGATTGAGGATCTCCTGGAGGATATTCTGCTGTTGAGCGCCGGGCGGAAACGGCTGCAGCTGCCGGTGGCGGAGCTGCGCGAGTATGCCGTCGGGCTGAGGGGTGCAGCGGGGCTTGTCGAAAGGTTCACCGCAGACAAGGAGATCTACCGGCGGGAAACGTTCGGCGCAAACAAGGTCTTCGTGGTTGTGCGAAACAGCTTTAGCGGGGCCGTGCTGGAGGAGATCAGGGCGGCGGGTCTGGAACTTCTGCCCGTATCCGCCGAAGATCTCTGTGTCTATCTGACTTCGGGGGAGAGGGGGGGGATTGATGATGTCTTTAGCGGAAATTAGCCTGGGAAAAGCGGTCAAACAGCAATATGGGTTCAAGATTCGCGCTTATGGAAATCTATTTGTCTCCCTGATGGCAGTACAGCTGATTGCCCTTCTTTTTACTGCCGGCGGTGCAACGGGGATGAGCGGCATGGGTTGGGACAATATCTATATCGAGATAAGGTACTATTCGGGAACGATGATTTTTGTCTTCACCGCCCTATGGATAGCGGTCAACTCCTTTATGCTGACTCTTCCGCTTTTTCGCAACATCGATTTTTCTTTTGTGACCAACCGGATCAGCAGCAATCTGGCCAATATCGGTTTTATGATTACTGCGGCTGTCGCCGGGGGGGGCACTGCAGCACTTGGTTCCATTCTGCTGAGAAATATCCTCTATTACCTCACCGAAAGCGGCTCTCTCATCGGAGCCAATTTCATGGTTGCTCCCGGAGAGCTTTTCATCGGCGTTGTTGTGGGGATGCTCTACCTTCTTCTCTTCAGCGCAGCCGGCTATTTTGTTGGGGCGCTGCTGCAGCTGCACCGGTCCCTCTATGTGCTGGTACCGGCACTGCTGTTGGGGGTGCTCCTCTATGATGCCGCCTATGAAAGTGCCCTGATGCTCCGGCTCATCGGTTTTTTCAGCCTGGAGCTGTCGCCGCTTCTCTTTGTCCTCAAGATAGCGGGTGCTGTACTGCTGTTGTGGACGGGAGCCGGGCTTATTTCCAACAGAGCGGAGATCCGGTGAGGGCTGCCCTAATGTCAAGTGAAGCGGAGGGTTCAAGATGCAGCTAAAATTTTATCGGTACACTTTTATCATTTACAGTGCTGTTTTGCTGCTGTCGCTGGCGCTCTTTTATCTTTTTCCCAAAACTGTGCTGAGTGAGATAGAGCTCGATAGCAGCGGGGTTGAAGATCAATCTGACCACGACGCGCCCATCGATTGGGAACGGGAGCAGCTTGGGGGGGCGAAGCTGTACCATGAGTGGCATTTTGATTACGCTGGCGCTTGCCTGGAGGTGGCCCCGGCAGATAGTGAAGAAGTTCGGGTTCACGTTAAAAGAACGGAGGCGGGAACGGGGCGGATCGTGGCGGAGGAATATCGCCGGGACAGCCCCTTGTCTGGAATGATGAATTCCTACGAGGTGGACCTAACCGGAAACAAGCTTTCTGTGAAAGGGCCGCAGCGCTGTGAACTCAACTTTAAGGTATTCACTCCTGAATTTACCGTGGTTCAATTCAGGGAAGGGGAGCGAGAGCACAGCCAGCGTCTGCACCGCTCTTTTGAATTTTTCCAGCTGTTCTATCTCTATGTGCCCGGTGATGTGGAGTTGGATTTTGAACCCGACGGTAACGGCCATCTGATTATTATGGACGAAGAGTAGCGGGGTTTGGGCGGAAGGTTGTTTGCCGTTATGCATAAGCCCGCCGTTGAGGCGGGCTTATGAAAGTCCTGAAAAATAAATTAGGAAACCGATAATGGCAAGATGATAGCGTGATTGTGCCCTTTCATCAGGGCTGCTCACTGCCGCCCGGTCTGGCCAAGCTGTCGATAAGCGAGATCAGATAGTTTTTGCGGACCCGGGCATTGCTGATGATCTGTCCGAGGGCCTTCTTGGTTCCGGAATAGATCAACGTGGGGTAGGCCACGCCGGAGAGTAGCTGCAGTGCTTTAAACGAAAGCAGTTTCTGCTCGCTGATCCCGGTTAGCTCCTGCACCACCGGGTTCAATCTGATATCGGCGGTGCTTAGATATTCGGCCAGCCCGGCGCTTTTGTTCTCGCTCTGCAGGATTCGGGCGCCGATCATGTAGATCACTCCGGGGTACTCGATCAGGTAGCACATTAGCTCATCGGCCCAGGCCATCAGACGCTCCCGGGGTGTTTCCTTGTCATCAATTAGCCGGTTGTAGATCAGCTGAATTTGCTCCATGGTGACCCGTTCCACCTCTTCGATGAGATTCTCTTTGGAGCTGAAGTGGTAATTGATCGCGGCGATATTTACCCCGGCTCTTTCAGCGATCTCTCTGATGGTAACATTGAGGTTTCCTTCCCGGCCGATGATTTCCACGGCGGTCTTCATGATGCGGGA
Organism: Bacillota bacterium; assembly: GCA_012510325.1. Lineage (GTDB taxonomy): Bacteria > Bacillota > Dethiobacteria > DTU022 > DTU022 > JAAZPQ01. Next base: position 3,131 of record JAAZIG010000031.1, on the reverse strand, counting down.
TCTGGTATCCAGTTTCTCTCTGTTCATCTTTTCACCTCTCTTTCTTCGTCACACACAGGCGGCATGGGAAAGGTTCCCTGCGTTGCGATCAAGCTCTCCGGCTGAAAAGATCCAAGAACCTGGACCACAGGCCGGTATACCATGGTGGATTTTCTTCCTCTTCCTTTTTTACGGGGTCGTTCTTTTCGTTGTTATGCTGCTTCGGGGTATCGGTCTGCACAATAAACTGCACGCTGCTGACCAGGTTGTTTTCATTGTCGGCATGGGATCTGTAGCTGTCGGCCAGCGAGCGCATCAGCTCTATTTTTGCTTTGCCGAATTTGCTTTCGTTAACCCCGTCGATGAGCCCTTTTTTCATCTCGGCGATACCGCGGCTGTTGATCTCCTTGAGGCCGTTCCGGATCTGCTTTTGCCCGTCGGCAAGCTGGTTGATCGCCTCCGGCAGCATGACCACCTGTGCAAAGGTTTCTTCGACCTCGTCAATATATTTCTCAAGGTCATCATACTGCTCCACAAGGTTGATGATTTCATCCAGATAAGAGATGAGCTCTTCCGGGTCCCCTTCGGGCCACTCTCCCGGCCATTCTTCAGGCCACTCCCCGGGCCACCCTTCGGGCCGCTCCGGCCATTCCTCGGGCCACCCTTCAGGCCATTCCCCCGGTTCGGGCCACTCGTCAGGCTGCTCGCCGGGCCGCCCTGCGGAGATCCATTCTAGGAGCTCCCGAACTCGATCCAACTGGGAGCGAATATCTTCATCCTCCAGGCCGTCGGGGCGGGGCCACTCTTCGACTAAAGCCAGCAGGGGTTCTATGTTCGCGAGCAGTTCATTGGTTTTATTTCGAAAAAGGTCGAGACCCTGATAGATCTGATCGGCACCTTCATAGAGGGCGTTCAATCCTTCTTCTATTGCCGTGACCCCGTCGAGCATCTCAATGAGGTCGTCTTCCATATCGATATCGGGGATAGGGGGAAGCTGGGGCATGATCATCATCATGATCTGGCTTAACTCGATCTCTTTCCCCTCCATGCTGAGAACTATCTCCGCCTCGGGATAGGGGAAAGCCATGAAACTGAGATTGACCGTCTGGCCGGTGATAATGCCGGCGCCGTCGGTCGCTTTTATATCAGAGAATTTGTTGAGATCGGCGGTGAATGTTCCCTGGACCAAAAGGGGGACGTAATTGAGGTCCTCTTTTTGGGCGGACTCACCGTAATAATTCCGATAGGGGACCGTTCCGTTGACCGCAAGATTGTTCTTCATTTTGATCACGATACGCAGCCTGCCGCTTTTCCCCTCCAGAGCGGCGGCTTCCATCTTATTCCCGTCCAGATAATAGTCGATTTGAAAATCGACGGGCAGGCTTTTATCGATGATCCCTTCATAATAGATATCGCCGTCCTGAAGCAGGTCGCTGTCCCACAAAATAACGTTATCCCGGAGATCCGGGGTTGCTTCGGAGGTCATGTTGCTGATCGTCTCGTACTCACCGTAGTCCTTGATCTTTGCGGCTTCCCTGTCTTTGGCCTGATAGATCCGGTTGACAATTCTCTGGTTGACCACCCGGCCTTCGGGATCGAGCACCACGTAGACCGTTTCGTTTTTGTAGGCGAGGGTCTCTATGCTGTCCCTGTTTAGGGGCTCCGGTCCGGGGGCCGGGGCGGTTTCCTCCCCTTTTCCGGTTGTCTCCGGTGCGGAGATAAAGTAGAACAGCCCAAGCCCCACCAGCAGGCTTGACAGCAGGATGAACAGGAAAGGCAGAGCAAGCGGTTTAATTTTTTTCATCTGAGCGACCTCCCATACTTATTGAAGCAATATATTGACAGATCATCCCGTGCTCACGGGAGTTTCTGTTTTTTCCCGCGGTACTTTTATTGCCGATTTTATTGCTTTCGCCTCCACCGTCGGCCAGTTGGCGGTTGTTTTGGCGATGAACCGGTCACAGATTAGAAATAGCGTTGGCAAAACAAAAAATATTACCAGCATGCTGATGAGAGCGCCCCTGCCGATGAGCATGGTCATCTCTTCCGTCGTCTTGATGCTGGCGATGAGGGCGATCCCGAGGGTGGCGGAAGCCAGTGTCAGGGCGCTGGTCAGGATGCTCTGGCCGGCATCCTCAATGGTCTGCCGGAGGGCATCAACCCTCCGCTCAAAAAGGAAGATGTTTTCCTGATACCTCAACCCGAAAAGGATGGCGTAATCGACAGTAGCCCCCAGCTGAATCGCTCCGATAATCATCGGGGTCAGCGATGAGACCGTCAGGTTTTGAAAATAGGTACAGCTGAGATTGATCCAGATGGCCAGCTCGATAGCGATGATCAAAATTATGGGGATAGATAAAGATTTAAAACTGATCGCGATGATCAGGAAGATGCAAACGACAGAGACGATGGCGACATTGCGGGCATCAACATCGACCAGTGAAGCCAGGTCCCGGGTCATCGCCGAGGGTCCGGTAATATAGTAGTTCTCGTGAAACCCGGCAGTGGTTTCCCTGATCTGGTCAATGGCTTCAAAAATTGCATGCTCATCGTCCATGCTTTTCAAAAACGCAAGGCAATAGCGATATCCCGTTCCGGTGAACTCCTGGAGCACCTCATCGGGAATAAGCGCCTCCGGGATGGCCAGATCAACCTGCTCGGAGATGGAGACTACTGAATCGACGGCGTCGATCTTGTTCAGTTCGCTAACGAGGCGGTGCTCTTTTACTCTGCCTTCGTCGCGGGTGATCACGTAAAGGGGATCGGAGACGCCGAATTCCTTGGTGATCTCCATGGTGTCCACCGTTGATTTAGCTCCTCGCGGTAGATAATGTTCATTGGAATAGTAATAATTGACCTTGCCCTGGGCGATGAAGGAGGGGACCAGGAGCAAAAAGAAAAGGATCAGGAAAGCCCATCGGCCTTTGATAATGAAGCGGGCCAGCGGCTTGAACGAGGGCAGCAGGGTGCGGTGGCTGAAGCGGGCGCTATATTTGCTTAAGAGCAGCAGGAGGCTCGGCAGCAGGGTCAGGTTGACCAGCAAACTGATGGCAATACCTTTGCCCAAAACCATGCCCATATCCCGGCCGATCCCATTTTGCATCACCAGCAGGGCGGCAAAGCCGCCGACAGTGGTCAGCGCGCTCGAGGCG
>JAAZIG010000259.1 GCA_012510325.1 Bacillota bacterium | reverse complement strand
TCCAGATACTGCCCCAGCAGGCTCCGGTAATAGCCGATACAGCGGTGCAATTTCCTCCGTTCAAGGGTGCGGCAGGCCAGAGCGAGGATCTCGCGGCATTCCTCTTTTCCGAGGTAGAAATAAAAAAAACGCAGCAGATCGTGCAGCAGGGCGGATTTAAGATCCTTGACGATGAAACCGATCAACAAAGAAGCGAGCACCTCGGTGAACTCTGCCAGGTTGGTTCCGTCAGCAGAAGGCACCGGGGAAAAGATTAGCATCCTGCCGCAGGCACCGCATTCGTGCCAGCAGTAGCAAAAGGACAGCCTTTCAAGAAGGGCGCTCTCCAGATCCAGCCTTTGCTCCAGCCGGTCAGAAGAGCGCCTCACCATAATCGAGATGGTCTCCACCAGGCCTCCCCCTTTCGCTCTATTATATGAGGAGGGCCCGCCATCTACTACAGCCGCATAAGGATTAAGCTCAAGCTTTTAGCCGCAGCGCCAGGGGTAAAATCTCCGCCTCCACCGGACCCAGACCCGGCTGTTCGCCGTCCAGGTTTAACAGGGCCGTCTCGGTCTGCACAACCACCTTCCGGCCGCGCAGGCTGATGCAGTTGGGATGATCCAGATGAGTTCCCTGGTAAACCCGGGACAGATTCATTAAGAGTTTGGCCTTGCTCAGCCCGTGCATGATCACAATATCGAAAAGTCCGTCGTCCATCTCCGCCAGGGGAGCGATGCACATCCCCCCGCCGAAATAGCGGCCGTTGGCCACAGCGGTGATCACAACCGCTCCTTCAAAAACATGTTTGTCATCAACGAACACGGCCATCTCCCGGTTGCGGTACAGAGCCAGGCTGACCACAGTTCCCCAGAGAAAGGAAACAAAGCCCCCCAGAGCTTTGCTGGTCCGGTTAACCCGGGCCACCGTATCGCCGTCCAGCCCCAGCCCGGCGATATTGATAAAGTAGCGCGTCTCTTGGCCCCCGCGGTAGCTCATAAAGCTGAGCTTGCCCACATCGACTTCCCTCGGGGGGGCGGTGATAAAATGCTTTACCGCCGCCCGGGGTTCCTTGGGGATCCCCAGTGTCTTGATCAAATCGCTTCCCGTTCCCATGGAGATAAAAGTCAGCTGCGCTTCCGGGCGCACCGGACCCTCCGGGGTAAAAAACCCGTTCATCACTTCATTGTGGGTCCCGTCACCCCCTATCGAAATCACCAGATCGCAACCTTTTTGGAGCGCCCCGCGGGTCAACTCAGTGGCATGCTCGGGAGCTTCCGTCATCAGGGTGTCAAATGAAAGACCTTCCTGCTCGATCAGGGAAGCGATCTCCGGCCACCGCTTGGCGGTGGCTCCGTTTGCTGACGCCGGATTGACCACGGCGGTAATCTTCAAAGATTTCAAGGCATCACCCCCGTACAAATAATCGTTACCGCTTCACTCATCCTTTTCCTGAAAAACAGCGCGGCTCAACAGTTCAACCAGATCGAGGACCTCGGCCCCGTCTGCCTGCAGATTCTCCCGGCAGAAGGGGCATGAGGTGACCAGAGCATCGGAGGGAGGCAGTTCACTGAGCCGCCGCCGGGCTATCCGGGCGGATCTTTCCGGAAAGGTCAGCTGAAACATCGCTCCGCCGCCGCAGCAGCGCGTCTCCTGTCCTCCGGGCCGGGCCTCCTCCAGCTCCAGGGCGGGGATGCTCTGCAGAAGCTCCCGCGGGGCTTCACATTTATCAGCCACCCGCGCCCAGATGCAGGGATCGTGATAAGTGATCCTGCCGATCTCCTTTACCGGTCCCGGCTTCAGCCGTTTCTGCCGCACCAACTCAAGAAAGTATGTGGCTGTGTCGATAACCGGCAGCTCCAACTCACTGCCCCAGCAGGGGTAGCACTCGGTAAATGTGTGCCAGCATTCCGGGCAATCGGTGAGCAGCAGCGAAGCGCCGCTGCCGGCGATGCGCGCTGCGTTCTCCTCCGCCAGCTGCCGGGCCAGATCCAGATCGCCCCAGATCTGCGCAGGATAACCGCAGCAGTACTGATCGAGCACCTCGTAAGAAACCCCGGCAGCACCGAGCAGCTCCAGGGTGAGCTGCTGCATCCGGGGATTGTTTGCCTGGGCGGTGCAGTTGACAAAGTAGAGCACCTCGGGCCGCCCCTGCCTCTCACGAGAAGCGCTCCCGGAGCGACGGGCCCCGTAGGGGCTGCCGAACTTCTTCAGATTATTCAGATAGGGCACCGCCGCCGGAAGGGTGATCCCCGCCGGACAGACTTCCGTCCGCACCCTGAGCAGCTCCCTGGAGAGGTCCAGCCCGGGAAAGGGGCAGAGCAGCTGGCAGCCGCGGCAGCCGAGGCAAGTGGAGAGCACTTCCAGAAGGGCGCTGTCCCATTCGAGCCGCCCCTCCAAAAGCAGGTGGGCCAGGCGAGCTTTCCCGGCGGGGGAAGAGGCTTCGCGCCTCCACTCCTGATCAACGGGACATTCGCAGCGGCACATATTCGGACAGATCGCGCAATCGAGCAACCGCTCCCCGTTTACTGCCGCCATTTGGCCGCCTCCTCCAGACCGAGCTTGCCCGGGTTCATGATCCCCTGCGGGTCAAAGGCTCTTTTGATCAGACGCAACGCCTCCAGCGTGGTCCCATGCTCCTGCGCCATCCAGAGACCCCGGTGCAGGCCGACACCATGGTGGTGGCTGATGGCGCCGCCCAGAGCAAGGCAGCTTTCCATGGCTGCGCCCCAGAGCCGCTTGTAATACTGTTCCTTGTCACCGGAAGGAAACCCGATGAGGGTCAGGTAAAGTGCCGTCCCCTCGGGGTAGACATGGGAATAATGGCCCGATGCCAGCACCGTACCCTCCACCGCCAGCATCGCTTTCTGCATGGCATGATAAAGCGGCGCCGCGTTGGTCCAGTTGGTGGAGACTTCGATGGTGTCGACCACCGCCCCCTGCCGAAAAAGTGCCGAAGAGATCCCTATATCGAAGCGCGTCTTCAGCCACCGTTCCACCGGTTCCGAACCGGCGGGGAGCGCCCCCTGTTCGCCGGCGCACCCTGCAGCCAGCCCGGCTTCCGCGGCGATGATTCCACCGTCACCCTCAAAAAGCAGGATCAGGAGCGCGCGCCCCGCCGCCTCTTTGCATTCGGGAAAATGATGGGCGGTCTCGGCAGAGTCGTACAGGCGCACCACGGCAGGGCGGGCGCCGGCCTGGATGAGCCGGCGGATCGCCTCCAGAGCCTGCTCGATCGTCTCAAAAGCATATGAGCGATAGATCCTTGCCGCCGGATAGGGCCAGATCCGCAAAGTGACCGCGGTGATCACCCCAAGAGTCCCTTCGGACCCCAAAAAGAGATGATCCACCCTGGGACCGGTGGAGGTGCGCGGCAGATCGCGCCCATGCACTATGGTCCCATCCGGGAGCACCGCTTCAAGGGAGACGAGCATATCTTCAATCTTGCCGTAGCGGGTGGAAAATGTCCCCGCCGCCCGGCAGGCCACCCACCCCCCCACGGTGGAGCAGCGCAGGGACTGGGGAAAATGGCCTCCGGTAAAACCGCGGCGGTTGAGGTACTCTTCATAACGCGCTCCGTTCATCCCGGGCTGCACGGTTACCATCAGGTTGTCCCGATCCAGCTTCAAAACCCGGTTCATCCTTTTTAAGTCAAGGGCGATGCCGCCCTGAAGGGGGATCGCTCCGCCGAGCGCCCCGGAACCCTCACCGTAGGGGGTAACCGGCACATCGTTCTCAACGGCAAGTTTGAGCACCGCGGCCACCTCGGCGGTGCGGCGCGGCCAGACCACCAGATCCGGCAGCGCCGGCGACTTTCCCTCAAGGAACCAGAGCGTCCCCATGGGCCAGTAATCGCGGCAGTTGGCCAGGCGGTCGGCTCCGTCCGCCGAGACCCCGTCGCTGCCGACGATGGCAGCAAGCTGTTTTGCAAGCGAAGCGTAATCAGGCCTGGAGGGCCGCTCTTCCTGGATTACTTTACTGAGATGATCGGCCAAGAGATCTGTCCTCCTTTCGGTGAGCTCTTCAACCGGCGGCTGTCCACCAGAAGAGAACCGCCACCTTAACTATTTGTTTCGACATTTTATCCCTTATCCCTATCTCCGGTCCTTTTTGCCCCGCAAAGATGAGCGGGGTCTCCCGAACCCGGCCGATCGGGGCAACGTCCGGTAGCCCGGGGCACAAAACCGTGCTCCCGTAATCCCGCTGCCGACGGCGGCGAGGGGGGCTTCGCAAAAAGAATCCCGCTAAGAGCGTAACGTAAAGATGAATTCTGCGGAGGCCCTCCAGGATGTCGTCCGGGTTGAGGGTGCAGTCATGGCGAAGGAGCGACCGGATTCCCCGGTCGGGGGCGGCCCCGCGGCTGTAGATAAAAGCTTAGGACAGCGACACAAGATGATTTGCCGGCTCCCCCCGGTTGAAGGCATCACGGCGGTAAAACGGGGGCGGCTCAAGCCGTCAGGAAAGCGGGGCTGCGCTACAGCTGCAGTTCAACGGTGTCCCCGTCTTCAAGGATATAATCGCGCGCTACCGCCTGGCCCTCAAAGCGGGAGGACCCCCAGACCAGGGCGTTCTTCAGCTTCCGGGGGATATCCTTATGCACCATCTCCGCAAAATCAAGCACAGTGCTCCCCTCTCTCAGGATAAAAGGCTTTTCCTTGTCCGGATCACGTCCGGGAGCTTTGCCGTAGATCCGGATCACCCCCAGCACTTCAAAAAGCTTCTCGCGCAGCTGATCCAGTCCGGGGCCGCTGCTGGAGACAGGTACCAGGGGCAGATCGGACCTCAGCTCCCGCAATACCTGCAAATTATCCTCACTTTCCGGCAGATCGATCTTCGTTGCTGCGATCATGAACGGCACCGAATCGGCGATCTCCCCCTCCTCGGAGAGATCGATGACCTCCCGTTTCTGCAGCAGCTGGAGCATCCCCTCGAGCTGATCCAGACAATCGGGGGAGGAGACATCGACAATGATCAACAGAACATCGGCGGCCTTGAAGGTGCCGGTCAAACCCGGTGGAATCGCTTCGATGGTTACCGGAGGCGTATCCACCAGCTGGATATAGGTATCCTTGTACG
>JAAZIG010000258.1 GCA_012510325.1 Bacillota bacterium | reverse complement strand
GGCGGCAACCGTGCCGCCAATATTGTCCTCGCCACGACCGCGCTGAACAATTACCTGCTGCTGCCCGGAGAAATCTTCTCTTTCAACACAGCCACCGGCCCGCGCACCGCCGAGAGAGGCTACCGGCCGGCGCCGGTCATCGTCGGCCACAGCGTCGTTCCGGGGCTCGGCGGGGGGATCTGCCAGGTCTCAACCACCCTCTACAACAGCGTCCTGCGCGCCGGGCTGGAAGTGGTGGAGCGTTACCCGCACAGCCAGCCCATCGGCTACGTCCCCCCGGGGATGGATGCCACCGTTGCCGAAAGCCTCGATTTCCGCTTTCGCAACAGCAGCGACCGCCTGATCATGATCCGCGCCTCCAACTGGGGCGGCAGCATCGATGTGCAGCTGTGGCAGGATTAGGCGCTCCCGCCGCCGTATTTAAAGAAGGCGGGGCGGCTACTCCCCGCAAAACAGGAAAAGGATGCTGATGAGATGACCAAAAATACGGTGGAGCTGCCGGTGGAGCAGCTGCCGCATGCGGCCGGGGTGCCCCTGCCGGCTTATATGAGCGCCGGCGCTGCCGGGATGGACCTGCGGGCGGCGGTGGAGGAAGAGATGATCCTGAGGCCGGGGGAGGTGCAGCTGATTCCGACAGGGCTGAGGGTGGCGGTGCCGGCGGGATATGAGCTGCAGATCCGCCCCCGCAGCGGGCTGGCCGCCCGTCACGGGATCGGCCTGCTCAATTCGCCGGGGACGATCGATGCCGATTACCGCGGGGAGATCCAGGTGATCCTGATCAATCATGGGGCTGCTGATTTTACAATCCGGCGGGGCGACCGCATCGCCCAGATGATGCTCTGTCCCCTCCCCCGGATCAGATTGCTTCCGGGGGGACCGCTGCCGCAGACGCAGCGGGGAGGGGGCGGCATGGGCCATACCGGAATCCGCTGACAAGGGAGCGAAACTGATGCTTTTGAGTGAACTGGCCCGCAAGGAGCTGGTTGACCTGAACGGGGGTGATTTCTGGGGCCCCGCCGGAAAAGCCGACCTGCTCATCGACGAAAGCAGCGGCGAGATCAAAGCGCTGCTCCTCACCGGGAAAAGCGGCCTTTTCGGTTTTGGCTACCGCGACGAGATCGCCATCCCCTGGTCCGCCGTTGTCAAGATCGGCGGCGACACCATCATCATCGAGATCGAGAAAAGCTGACCTTCTTTCGCCGGAGGGATAAAACGTGCCTCCCTGGAGATAATACCTCCTGAAGTGCAATTGCGCTCAAGGAGGCGGGACGATGAGTAAAGTTGTCGTGGGTGTGTTTTACGATCGCCATCAGGCCGAGGGGGCCCTGGAGAGCCTGAAAGGCCTCGGTTTCGAGAAGGATATCTCCCTGGTGGCCCCTGATGAAGAGGATAGCGATGCTCTTCTGGGAGATCAGGATCTCAGCGAAGGGACCATGGCCGGAGGCGCCCTGGGGGGGATCGCCGGGCTCCTGGCGGGAGTCGGCGCCCTTCTCATTCCGGGAGTGGGACCGATTATCGCTGCCGGGCCCATCGCCGCAACCCTGACCGGGGTGATCACCGGAGGGATCGCCGGCGGGCTCATCGATTTGGGGCTGCCCGAAGAGCGGGGAGAATATTTTGAGGAGCAGGTCCGGCAGGGCGGCATCGTTCTGAGCATGAAGGCCTCGGCGGAGCAGGTTGAAGAGACCGCCTCGATCCTGCGCCAGCACGGCGCTTCCGACGTCGAGGTTCACGAGGCGGGCTAAGCAGTCGCCTAAAAAGCGAGGCACGGAGAAGAACCCGGGTTTATCCCCGGGTTCTTTTTAACTCTTGCGCTCCCCCGGACATATATTAAAGTATCAGTCCAGGAGGCGTTCTCGATGCCCGAAATCAGAAATAAAATCATTCTATGCGGCGGCGACCGGCGGGAGCAAGAGCTCTACCACAGCTGGAACAAGAAGGGTGCCTTGATCAGGGCGGCCGGTTTTGAGCAGATCCCGGAGATGGCGGAGGCGGGAGAAAGCGATTTCCGGGAAGCGGCGGTGCTCATCGCCCCCCCCTCGGGAATCAGGGAGAAAGGCGTGATCCGGGCGCCCTTTGCCGGGCACAGGCTGACGATCGATTACTGCCTGCAGAAAGCCCCGCCCGGGGTCATTCTCCTCGCCGGTGCTGTTGCCGCCCCGCTCCGGGAATATCTGGCCCGGAGAACGAAGCTCGTCGTCACCGGCGCCGATGAAGAGCTGGCCCTGCTCAATGCCGTCCCCACCGCCGAAGGCGCTGTCCAGAGAGCGATGGAGCTCTCTCCGGTGACCATACACGGCAGCAGCATACTCATCTTCGGCCTGGGACGTTGCGGCCGGGCGCTGGCCCGGGCTCTCCGGGGTCTGGGTGCCCGGGTGACCGCGGTGGTTCGCCGAAGGGAGAGCGCCGCGGAAGCCTTCTCCATGGGGCTGGCTTCCGTCAATCTGGCCGGGGCGGGGGAGGCGGCGGCCCGATCCGATTTCATCTTCAACACCGCGCCGGCGCCTCTCCTGAACGCAGACCTGTTGGCACAGGTCAACCGTGAAGCGGTTATCCTGGATCTCGCCGCCGCTCCCGGGGGGACCGATTTTTCCGCCGCCGAAGCCCTCGGGCTGAAGGCGGTGCTTCTCCCCGGCCTGCCCGGCGAGGTCGCCCCCAAAACCTCCGGACTGATCCTGGAGCGGGTCTACCGGCGTCTCCTTAAGGAGGCCGGCGGACCCGAGATCATCTAAGAAAGGAAGAGCAAGCGATGTCCCTATTAAAAGGCAAGCGCATCGGGGTGGCCCTGACAGGTTCGCATTGCACCGTCGGGGAAATCTTGCCGCAATTCGAAAGGATGGCTCAGGCTGGCGCAGTGCTATTCCCTATTCTCTCACCGTCGGTCCAGCAAACCGATACCCGTTTTGGAACCGCCGCCGCAGCCCGGAAAGAGATCGAAAGGATCACCGGGCGAAAGCCGTGGCTGGAGATAGTCGACGTCGAGCCCATCGGACCGCAGCAGCTGCTCGATCTGCTGCTCATCGCCCCCTGCAGCGGCAACAGCCTGGCGAAGCTGGCCCGCGGCATCACCGACAGCGCCGTGCTGATGGCGGCAAAAGCGCAGCTGCGCAACAGGCGGCCCCTGCTGCTGTCCATCTCCACCAACGATGCTCTCGGCCTAAACGCCGCCAATCTGGCTGTGCTTCTGAATACAAAGCATATCTATATGGTTCCCTTCGGTCAGGATAGTCCCGACGGCAAACCCAACTCCATGGTCGCCCGTCCGGATCTGATCATTCCCGCCGCAGAGGCGGCCCTGGAAGGAAGACAGCTGCAACCGATTCTGGTAAGCCCTCTCGAAAATTCCCGTTGATCGGCGAAATTTAAAAAGCTGCCCGGATATGTTATACTGTGAGGAGGTGTTCCCTGTTGTCAGCAATGCTGGGAACAGTGCTAACAGCGATGGTAACCCCCTTCGGCGAGGACGGGGGGATTAGATACGAGGCCGCCGCAGAGCTGGCCCGCCATCTGGTGGCGCACGGCTCCACCGGCCTGGTGGTCTCCGGGACCACGGGAGAATCACCGGCCCTCACTGCGGCGGAAAAACTGGCCCTTTTCCGCACCGTCACCGGGGCGGTGCAGGGGCAAGCGGCGGTCATTGCCGGCACCGGAAGCAACTGCACCGCCGCCGCAGTGGAGCTGACCGCGGCGGCGGAAGCGGCGGGGGTGGACGGGATCCTGCTGGTGGCCCCATATTACAACCGGCCGACCCCGGAGGGGCTCTACCGTCATTTCCGGGCGACGGCGGAGGCAACGGCCCTGCCGGTGATGCTCTATAATGTCCCCGGACGTACCGGGGTCAATCTGGACGTGGAGACGGTGCTTCGTTTAGCGGAGATCGATAATATAATTGCCCTGAAAGAGGCCGGCGGCGATCTGGTGCAGGCGGCGGAAATCTGCGCACAGGCGCCGCCGGGATTCAGCCTCTATTCAGGCGACGATGCCCTCACCCTGCCGCTGCTCAGTATCGGAGCAGCGGGAGTCGTCAGCGTGGCTTCACATCTCGCCGGGCCGCAGATCGCCCGGATGATCGAGGAGTACCGGCAGGGAAGGCCGGATGAAGCAGCCCGGCTGCACCGGTTCCTGCTGCCTCTGTTTAAGGGGCTCTTCACCACGGTGAACCCCATCCCGGTGAAGGCTGCGCTGAATCTGCTCGGGATCGACGCCGGGCCTCCCCGCCTGCCCCTTCTGCCCCTGGAGGGAGAGGCGCTGGCGGCACTGAAGCATCTGTTGCAGCAGTACGGGCGGCAACTTTTAGCGATCAATTAATCTGAGAAGGAGTAATTATGAATTGAAGAAAGCAAAAAGCAATCTGCGCATAATCCCCCTGGGGGGTGTCGGGGAGATCGGCAAGAATATGTTTCTTTTCGAATATGAAGACAACGCCATTCTCCTCGACGCCGGGCTCATGTTCCCTGAAGAAGAGATGCACGGTATCGATATCGTGCTTCCCGATACCACTTACCTGCACGAATGCAGGGAGAAGCTGCGGGCAATAATCCTGACCCATGGACACGAAGACCATATCGGTGCCCTGCCTTATATTATCGATGATTTCGACATCCCGGTTTACGGGACCCGTCTCACTCTGGGGCTGCTCAAAGCCAAGCTGGAAGAGCATCCCGCTCTTTCTCCCGTAAAGATGCTGGAGATCAAAGCGGGACAGCAGCTGAACCTCTGTGAAAATTTTCGCCTTGAATTTTTTAGGACAAACCACAGCATCCCCGATACGGTGGGCGTGGCCCTGCACACGCCTGTGGGGACAGTAGTCTACACCGGAGATTTCAAATTTGACCACACCCCCGTCGACGGCAAGATCACCGACTTCTTCAAGCTCGCCGAGCTGGGGCGCCGCGGTGTTCTTCTCGCCCTCATCGACTCGACCAACGCCGACAGGCCCGGATCGACGGCCTCGGAAAGCGATGTCGGCGAGACCATCGACGAGATCTTCCGCCTTTCACAGCGCCGGATCATCTTCGCCACCTTTGCTTCAAACATCCATCGGATCCAGCAGGTCGTCACAGCGGCGCACCGCCACGGCCGCAAGATCTGTATCACCGGCCGCAGCCTCGAAAATTCTGTGCGCATCGCCTCGGAGCTGGGCTATCTGAGGATCCCGAAATCGACCCTGGTGGAGCTGGATCAGATCAGACGGATTCCCCTGGAAAAGCTGGCCATCCTCACCACCGGCAGCCAGGGCGAGCCCATGTCCGCCCTGACCCGCATCGCCAACTCCGAGCACCGGCAGGTGGAGATCATCCCCGGCGATAATGTGATCATCGCGGCAAACCCCATCCCGGGCAATGAAAAACTTGTCGCCCGGACGGTGGACAAACTATTCCGCCTCGGCGCCGAAGTGATCCATCAATCCGTTTCCGGGGTGCATGTCTCCGGCCATGCCAGCGCCGAAGAGATCAAGATGATGCTGAACTTTTTGCAGCCCCGCTATCTGGTTCCAGTGCACGGCGAGTATCGCCATATGGTCGCCTGCGCCAAGATCGCCCAGAAGCTGGGCCTGGCAGATGAGAATATCTTTTTAATCGACCCCGGCACTGTCCTTGAATTCAGCGCCGACCGCGGCGCCATCGCCGGCTCGGTGACCGCCGGCAAGGTCATGGTCGACGGGCTGGGAATCGGCGATGTCGGCAACGTGGTCCTGCGGGATCGCCGCATTCTCGCCGAAGAGGGCATCGTCATCATTTTGCTGGCCGTAGATCCCGAAGCGGGAAAGCTGCTCTCCGGTCCGGAGATCATCACCCGGGGATTTGTCTATGTCCGGGAATCGGAAGAGCTGCTGGAGGAGGCGAAAGACGCCGTCACCAACCGCCTGGCCTACCTGGACTCGAAACAGCTGCGGGACTGGAACGCGCTCAAATCGAATATCAGGGACGAAGCGGCAACCTTCTTCTACGAACAGACCGGCCGCCGCCCCATGATCATGCCCGTCATCATCGACGTCCCCCCCAAATAATCCCCCGGACCGCCTGGGCCACGGGTGGGCCACGGGGACGGATCTCCTGGCCCATTTTCGAGTGAGCCACAGGGACGGAGTGGGCCACGGGGACGGATCTCCTGGCCCATTTTAGGATGCACCACAGGTGGGCCACGGGGACGGATCTCCCGGCTCATTTTCGGGATGCACCGCAGGGACGACCTCCGCGGTGCATTTTCGCATGCACCGCGGGGACGAATCTAGCGACGCCATTTCCCGCTACCCGCTGGGCCACGGGGACGGATCTCCCGGCTCATTTGCGGGATGCACCGCAGGGACGACCTCCCCGGTGCATTTTCGTATGCACCGCGGGGACGAATCTAGCGACACCATTTCCCGCTACCTG
>JAAZIG010000030.1 GCA_012510325.1 Bacillota bacterium | reverse complement strand
TGCCTGCTGTCTCGACCCGCCGCAGGGCGGGGGCGGCTTCTCCGTGCATTCCGGCAACGATCTGGCGAAGTTCAGCGATTACTTCATAGAGCGGATCTGCATCCCAGCCGGCCGGGTAGTAGTTGGCCCGCTTTTTCTCCAGTGTGGAGATGAGAGCTTTGATTTTCGAAACAGTTAAATTATCCATTGTTTCTCCCCGTTCTAATTTGCTTTATCTTATGCGGCTGAGCCGTTCAGCGCAACCTGACCTGCAGAAATCCCCGATTCGAGGGGCCGCATTATAGATACGACACCGATGCGCTAAATCCTGCTTGATTTAGGATAAAACCTTCAGATTTTCTGGATAATCGCATATTTTAGAGCATATCTCTTTTTATCCGACAGCCCTTAGACCATGGTTCCCCGAAGCGCCGGAGCCAGCCCCCAGATCTCGGCGGCGTAGTTGGCGATGGTCTTGTCGCTGGAGAATCGACCGGCGCGGGCGATATTGTTGATGCAGATCCTGCCCCAGCGGCCGCTGTCGCGGTAAGTTTTGCCGAGGAGTCTCTGGGCTTCAACATAGGCGAGGAGATCTTTTAAGACCAGGTATTCGTCGTTGTGCGTGATCAGTGAATCGTAGATGGGGACAAACTGATCCCCTCCCGGCAAAAAGCCGTTGGTCAACTGCTCGACAACTCTTTTAAGCTCCGGCTCCCGGGCGCAGAGCTCCGCAGCGCGGTAGCCCTCGCGGTGGCAGCGCGCAGCCTCGTCCGCCTTCAGGCCGAAGATGAAGATATTCTCCGGACCCACGGCGGCGGCTATTTCGACGTTCGCTCCGTCCAAGGTGCCGATAGTGACAGCTCCGTTGAGCATAAATTTCATATTGCCCGTCCCCGAGGCTTCCTTGCCGGCAGTGGAGATCTGCTCGCTGACATCGGCGGCGGGAATAATCCTTTCGGCCAGGGAGACGGAGTAGTTCTCCAGAAAGACGACTTTTAGCCGGTCGTTAACCCGGGAGTCTTTGTTGATCACCCCGGCCAGCGTGGTGATGAGCTTGATGATCCTTTTGGCCAGGAGATAATTTGGAAAAGCCTTGCCGCCGAAGATAAAGGTCCGCGGAGTTATCTCGAGGTTGGGCTCTTCGAGGAGGCGGTTGTACAGGTGGAGGATCTGCAGTGCATTTAACAGCTGCCTCTTGTAGGCGTGCATCCGCTTCACCTGAACGTCGAAGATGGAGCAGGGATCGACAGCCCAGCCGGAGCGCTCCCGGATGATCTCCCCCAGCACCGCTTTGTTACCCTGCTTGACCCGGAAGAGCTGCTCCTGGAAGGAGCCGTCGGCGGCGAGGTTCTCGAGGGTGGCGAGCTCCTCGGGGCGGCTGAGCCAGCCGGAGCCGATCGTTTCGGTGATCAGGGCAGCGAGCGCGGGATTGGCCTGAAGCAGCCAGCGGCGGTGGCTGATCCCGTTGGTCTTGTTGTTAAATTTATGAGGATAGATGTCGTAAAAGTCCTTCATTTCACGATCTTTCAAGATTTCTGAATGCAGCCTGGAGACGCCGTTGATGCTGTGGCTGCCCACAATCGCCAGGTGGGCCATTCGGACCTGCCCGCCGGAGATGAGCGCGGTGGGCTCCTCCTTGCTGCTGAGATCCGGGGAGAGGCGGAGTTTCCTTCTGAAACGGCGATCGATCTCTTCAACAAGCTGAAAAATGCGGGGGAAGAGAGGGGCGAAGAGATCAACAGGCCACTTTTCCAGAGCTTCACTCAGGGTAGTGTGATTGGTATATGAGACGGTCTGCTCGGTGATGGCCCAGGCTTCCTCCCAGCCGAGCCCCTCTTCGTCGATGAGAAGGCGCATCAGCTCGGGAATGGCCATGACCGGATGGGTGTCGTTCACGTGTACCGCCACCCGGCGGTGGAAGTCCCTCAAGGAGCCGTACCTTAATTTGTAGGCCCGGCAGATGCTCTGCAGCCCGGCGGAGACCAGAAAATACTGCTGCTGCAGCCGCAGCGCTTTCCCCTCACGGCTGGAGTCGTCCGGATAGAGCAGCTCGGAGATCGCTTCCAAGCGATGCTTGTAATCGACGATGCTGCGGTAGCAACCGGGTTCGCGGCAGCCCCTCTTCAAATCGGCAAGGACCGGTTCGGCGCTCCAGAGGCGCAAAGTGTTGACGGCGCCGTTATGGTAACCCAGCACCGGCAGATCGTAGGGGACCGCCAGCACGGACTCGTAATCTTCGTGGTGAAAGAGAAGCCTTCCGCCGCTCTGTTCGGCTCTCACCCGGCCGCCAAACCTGACCTCGACAGCCTCCTCGGGACGCCTTGTCTCCCAGACATTGCCCCCGCGGAGCCAGTCCTCGGGCACCTCGATCTGATCGCCGCCGGCGATAATCTGCTCAAAAAGACCGTAGCGGTAGCGAATGCCGCAGCCATGGCCGGGCAGGTCCAGAGAAGCGAGAGAATCGAGGAAGCAGGCCGCCAGGCGGCCGAGACCGCCGTTGCCCAGCCCGGCATCGGGCTCTTCGGCAAGCACCTCATTTAGATCCAGCCCCAGTTCAGCCAGCCCTTCACGGCAGAGCGTCAGGACCCCCAGGTTCAGCAGGTTGTTCTCGAGCAGCCGGCCGAGGAGAAATTCCATGGAAAAGTAGTAGACCGTTTTCGACTGCTCCTCCCGGCAGCGCCGGCTGCCTGACAGCTGCTGCGATGCCGCCTCCTTGCGAACCATGCTTCCCAAGGTCTGGTAAACGCGGTCGGCGGTGGCGGACTCGATCTCCTGACTGTGCATCTGTTTGAACTTTTGCACAAAGCTGCGCTTGAACTGTTCTTTGCTTTTAAACATAGAGACAGCCTTTCTAGCATACTTTTTAAGAAATGAGCTCAATTAGATTAAACCAAAAATCCGCAAGGATGTTAAGCGTTAAGTTATGTTAACTGATGAATATCCTGAGCAGTCTGCCTATCTTTGTCCGGAGGCTCGTGCCCTTATGCCCGGGAGGGCCCGGACGATTTGCCGGATACATTTTTTTCTTGCAAGTTTAAAGGCGGCGGGGTACAATCCAGATACAAGGCTCGGTGAACTTTCCGGCAAAACCATGTGCTGCGCCGAAATACCGCTGGTAAAAGGATCTTTCATCATGCCCCAAAAGAGCGCCGTCATCTTGTTTCTGCTGCTGAGCTTGACCTTTTTTTGCATTGGCGGATGTGCTCCGGTCCACCGCGAGGCCGGGGGGAGTCGGGTGGAGGTTATCGCCACGATCTTCCCGCTCAGCGATATTGCAGCCCGTCTGGGCGGAGAGAAGATCGCTGTGTCCTGCCTGCTGCCGCCGGGAGCCAGCCCCCACAGTTTTGAACCCACCGCAGAGCAGGCCAGAGAGGCCGCCCGGGCCTCTCTGTTTGTCTATATGGGGGGCTCCCTCGACGACTGGGCGGTGAAAACCGCCCGGGCGGGCTCAGAACAGCTGTTTTTGCTCAATCTCTACGAAAAGGCGCTGGCCGACGGCTGGACGGCTCCCCCGGGGAAAGGCGGCGAGGTTTCCGGGAATCATTTCAACCCCCACCTCTGGCTCGATCCGCTCACGGTACGGGATTACCTCTGCCCCGCTCTTGGGGAGGCGCTGGTGGAGGCGGATCCGGAAAACGAGGATTACTACCGGGCCAACCTGGCGGCGTACCAG
>JAAZIG010000257.1 GCA_012510325.1 Bacillota bacterium | reverse complement strand
CTCACTGCTGCTCCAAACAGTATCCCACTCTCCGCCACAAAAGCAGCGCTGTACTGCATGTTCTTCGCTGCGCTCAGAAAGACCGCGGCGGTGTTTCACTGGAAGTGATAATGTGGACATTCGCTGCGCTTAGAATAACGGCGGCAGATATTTTGGGGCGTCTTTAGCTTGACAGAGGCGCTTTCGCTGCTCTAAAAACAAAAACAGCATCGCTTTGACAGGATGCAACAGAGGATGGGAAACGGCAGAAGCTGCCGCTGCGATGTGATTTTAGCAGAAAAGCGGTAAACCTGCTCAGAAGAATAGAATATAGGTTCCACGAACGGCAACCGGATAACACACTCTACCACCGCCAGCGGACTAAAAAGTCACCGCGTTCAAACCTTTTTCGCAGGTAGCGTCGGGCTGCTCTTTTAAAAAGATTCCGGGTGTACGGGATAAGCAGAAGAAATCCGCTCAGATCGGTGATCAGGCCCGGTGTCACCAGCAAAAGCCCTCCGGCAAGCAAGCAGAGACCGTCAAACAGTTTTTCCCCCGGAATCAGTCCCCCGGCCAGCTCCCGGCGGATCTCGGAAAGAAGGTGGAACCCCTGCAAGCGAACCAGAAACGCCCCCAGCAAACCGGTCCCGATAACCAAAAGGATGGTCGGTCCGCTGCCGATGACCTTGCCGATCTCGATGAGGAGCCACAGCTCGAGGATGGGAAATAGGATAATGAGAATTAATATAGTGAACATCGTTCAACCGACCAGAGCCGCCCGGGACTAGATCCGGATAGCTCTGCTCCTTTCTGTTGACACCGGCGGCACCGCAGGCTCAGGATTTGGCTCGGCCGGTGGCCGCCTCTTTTAGAATCGCGTTGATCTCTGGCAAAGCCCTTTCCAGATCGGTTCGGCTAATATCTTTATGGGTGGTAAAGCGGATCTTTTTGCCTCCGAATGGGCTCGCCAGAATCGCTCTTTCGCGAAGCAGCTCACTAAAGTGAACCGCCTCCATCGTGGTAAGCACGGCGACAATGATATTTGTTTCCACGTGGTCCGGATTGAGCTCTATCCCCGGCATCGCCGCAAGCTCTCCGGCCAGGAAGCGGGCATTCTCGTGATCTTCCGCGAGCCGCTCAACCATTGTTTCCAAAGCGACAATCCCCGGTGCGGCGATAATTCCCGCCTGCCGCATGCTGCCGCCCAACATTTTCCGCCAGCGCTTGGCCCGTTCGATCCATTCCCGCGGCCCGGCGATGATTGAACCCACCGGTGCGGCGAGCCCCTTGGAAAGGCAGAACTGAATGCTGTCACAGGAAGCGGCAAATTCTTTCGCCTCTACTCCAGCGGCAACGGCGGCATTGAAAATCCTGGCCCCGTCGAGATGAACCGGGATCCCGCGATCCTGGGCCAGTTGATAAACCGAGCGCATCTTCTCCAGGGGAAGCACCGCTCCCCCGGCCCTGTTATGGGTGTTTTCCAGACAGATCAGGGAGGTGGGTGGAAAATTGCTAAAGTCTTCCCGGATCGCTGCAGCAACATCTGCAGGGTCCAGAGCCCCTCTTTCACCTTGAAGAGGCATGAACTGCACCCCCGCCAGCGCCGCCGAGGCCCCCACTTCGTAGTAGAAGATATGTGCTTCCGCTTCGATGATCACCTCGCTGCCCGGTGAGCAATGGGTGAGCACCGAGACCTGGTTGCCCTGAATACCGCTGGTAACCAGCAAAGCAGCCTCTTTGCCCAGCATTTCGGCAGCCAGCTCCTGCAGCCGGTTAACGGTAGGATCCTCGCCGTAAACATCATCGCCCAGCTCTGCTGTAGCCAT
>JAAZIG010000256.1 GCA_012510325.1 Bacillota bacterium | reverse complement strand
GTATTTGAGCTGCTCCGTTTGAACCCCGCTCTCGAGGCGGCCCTGTTTCAGGTTGAGGACGAGCCTGCCGCTGCTCCGGGGGGGCAGTAGCCGGGGCCGGGCGGCTGCCGTCTGCTAACCGGCCGCCTCTCTGTAGAGGCGTCCGGTTTTTTCAGCGATGAGCCGCAGATCGCAATTTTCGCGAACGAATTGACGGCTCTGCAGCTGCAGCGATTGTAAAAGGGAACGGTCTTCCAACAGGGCCGCGAGATCGAAAAAGACAGAGCGGTAGCACAGCGGCTCCTCTCCCCTGCCGGAAAGGTCGGGAAACAGGGGCGAGGGAGATTTTTGGGGCTCAAACAGACCGCCGTAGCCCCGCCCGGCGATGAGGGCGGCGTTTCCGCAGGCCATCCCCTCAAGCAGGCAGCGGTGGCGCCCGATAACGATCCCTGTTTTGGCGAGCACCGCAGAGCGCTCCAGCGGCCAGCCGTGATTGCGTCCTTTGAGCAGGGGCAGCGGTTGCGGGCAGAGCAGCTCCACCTCCACATCGGACAGGGCGGCGGCTTTGAGGAGTGCGGCCGCCCCTTCGCTGTCAAAAAAGCCCTCCTCCAGGACAACGGCGACCCTGGAGCCCTCCTTTTCCGTAAGGCGTTGCTCCGGCAGGGCGATCCCTTCCGGGATAAAGAAGGTCCTCCCGCTCAGGGAGGGGGGAATAGCCCCTGCTTGCGGATGGGCAGTGATCAAAAATGAGAGCGGCAGCAGGACAAGATTATCCGCCGGCGCCGCTAAATCATGCCAGGTGACGCCACAGGGGACCGGTCGGGAGCGGAGCAGCCTGTCGGCAGTACTGAACAGCGACAGGTCGTGCAGGTGGAGCAGGTCGATGCGATAATGGCGGGCCAGCCTGAGAATTTCTTCGGGACTGTTTTCGGCAAAGCAGGGAAAGAAACGGTGGTAGCGGCGCAGCGGATTGAGGTAAGCGGGTGGGCAATCGGTGAGCACCACGACCACCTTGAAATCCTGCCGGCACAGCTCGGCGGCCAGGCTGAGGAGGTGGTTTGTCACTCCGTTACAGCGGAACCGGTTCAGCATCATAATGCGCATAACGATCACCTAAGAGTTAGCTTATGAGCTGCCCTGAAAAAGGGTGCCGCCCCTGGCGACTCTTTTTTGCTGTTACCGGGTCGCTTACTGCGGTAGTTCATATAAGGTTCATCTTGGTACAGTATGGTGACCCAGGTGCCGCTGCCGGGCAGGCCGGGCTGAACCCTGCCGCGGAGGTGCTGTCGATTAAAATAGCAGAAATTGCAGGCTCCGGGAGGATTGCAGATGCTTTCACAATTTAGCGTTAAAAGACCATACACTGTCCTTGTCGCCGCCATTTTAGTGCTGGTTCTGGGGATTGTCTCTTTTACCGGGATGCGGACAGATTTGCTGCCCGATATCGAGTTGCCCTATATTGTCGTGGTCACGACATATCCGGGCGCCAGCCCGGAGCAGGTGGAGCAGACGGTGACCAGACCGCTGGAATCAGTTCTCAGCTCCGCCGGCGGGCTTAAAAATATCAGCTCCATCTCCAGCGAGAACAGCAGTATCGTTATCCTGGAATTTGCTCAGGAGACCAACATG
>JAAZIG010000255.1 GCA_012510325.1 Bacillota bacterium | reverse complement strand
TAAGAAGCGGTTACCGCCATGGCTACAGTTGCCGGCAGCGAAAAGCGCCAGAGCAGCCTGCCGATACTCTCTTCACCCATCTCCCGGGTGCGGTCCAGCTCGTCCATTATTCAGCCTCTTGCTCCCCTCACGATTAATCAGGGTAAACAATTAAAGAGATTTCGCTAAAGAGAGCTTGAATCCTGTTTTTTGGTCAAGTAAGATTAAGATAGCTTTGGCCCGGCCCGCGGGAGAGATGATGCCGGGCGGGCCGAGTTGGCTTTCCGCGCTGCGGAGAAGGGGGGCGCAAAGGTGTCAAAGCGGATCTTTATTTTTGCCGGTGGCGACTGTCGGGATCCCGAGTTCTACCGGCAGCTCATCGGTCCGGGCGATCTGATTATCTCTGCTGATGGAGGCAGCGCCCATGTCCTGGCCATGGGTCTTCAACCCTTCGCCGTGGTCGGGGATGGCGATTCTACCGGGGCGTCCCTCCGCGAAAAATTGGAGCGGCTGCCGGTAAAATGGGTTCTGCAGCCGGCCCTCGATGAGGAAATATCCGATCTGGAGATGGCGCTGGACTATGCACTTTCGCTGAACCCGTCGGAGCTAGTTATCTGCGGCGCCCTGGGAGGATCCCGGATCGATCACACCCTCGTTAACCTCGGGCTGCTGCTGCTTCCTTTGCGGGCGGGCGTTCCGGCGAGGATAATCGACGAGCTGCAGACGGTGCAGCTGATGGAGAGCACCCTCGTTGTCCCGGGAAAGGCCGGCGATTGCCTCTCCCTGCTGCCCCTTACCCCGGAGGTAACGGGAGTCGCCGTGGAGGGGCTGAAATATCCGCTTTCCGGAGAGACGCTCTATTTTGGTTCCAGCCGCAGCCTCAGCAATGAGCTTATCTGCGACAGCGCCTCGATCAGGATGACTGCGGGGCTGCTCCTCGTGGTCCACACCCGCTCCTGAGGGCACAGTTTGCCCTGCCCACCATCCTCACTGCAGGGAAATCATCTCAGATGTTGAATCAGGGTAAGAATGCCGCTTTTCCGGGGAAAGGGTGAAGCTGCGGCCATGCTTGAGCTGACATTTATCTTTACCACGGCGCTGCTGGTCAGTTTTTCGGGGGCGCTGATGCCGGGGCCGCTGACTGCGGTAACGGTTGAGCATGCCTTTCGCCGGGGTTACCCGGCAGCTCCCCTGGTCACGCTGGGCCATGCCCTCCCTGAAGTGGTGGTGGTGCTCCTGCTTCTGGCGGGTCTGGGGGATTATCTAGCCCGACCCGGTGTGGCCGGGATCATCGGGCTGGCCGGCGGGCTGGTGCTCGCCTGGATGGGCTATGGCATGATCACCGGCGCCGCCGGCGCCACGCTGCTGCCGGCTCATTCCCCCGGAGAGGGCCGGGGCGGTTCAACCTTCTGGCGTTCGCTCATCGCCACCGCCACCAATCCATACTGGTTTCTCTGGTGGGCCACAGTTGGGGCAGGGTATGTCGCTCTCTCGCGGAACCACGGTCTGCCCGGGGTGCTCTCTTTTTTCAGCGGCCATATCCTGGCTGATTTTCTCTGGCTTTCTCTTCTGGCAGCGGTCATCGCCACGGGGCGAAGATGGCTTACCGATGAGCTGTACCGGGGGATCATCTTCGGCCTGGGGATATTTCTGGGCCTCTTTTCCCTCTACTTTCTCTGGTCGGGGCTGAAAATAATTGGCGGCTGGTAGCAGTGT
>JAAZIG010000029.1 GCA_012510325.1 Bacillota bacterium | reverse complement strand
CGCAAAGCGGCCACCTGTGCGTGCTGCTCCAGACCGATGCTCTTCCCGAACCAGACATCGTTGGTGGCGATAAACAGATGGCGCCCCCCCGCGCGGGCGAAATGGCGCGTATAATCCCCGAAATACGATTCGAAGCAGATCGCCCCGCCAAAGGGCCCCCTCCGGTGGCTGAACAGGGTATGCTCATCCCCCGCCCCGTAGCGTCCGAGATTAAAATCGAGATCAAGCCATTTGTTCAACCAGGCCTCCAGGGGAAAATATTCGACAAAGGGGACCAGACGCTGCTTGCGGTAGATCTGGGGGCGATCCCCCTCCGGGGAGCAGAGCACGATCGCATTGTAGACGCTCTCTTCGGTATAGATCTGCGCCCCGTACAGCAGGTCCACCGCCAGCTCCTCGGCCAGCCGGACCATCTCCCGGCGCTGCAGCAGCACCCCCTCCCTCATCCGCAGAACAACGACCGTCTCCGGCCACAGGACCAGCTCCACCCCGGGCTCCTCCGCGAGAGCGGCGCGGCTCAGCCGGAGGTAGCGCTTCAAGATGGCTTCTCTGCCGGATTCAAGGATCTCCTCGGGGTCGCTGCAGCCCTGAATCAGGGCGGTCTGCAGGGGTACCGCTTCTTTTTCAATCGCTGCCAGTTCCGGCAGAAAAGCGCCCCCGCAGAAGAGGGCCAGGAAAATGGCCGCCCCTGCGAGCAGCCTCTTGCCGCCCAGACTTCGCCTCAGGGCCAGCAGAAAAAGAGCCTGGAAAAAAACGATGGTAAAAGCGAGCCCCCAGTAGCCGAAAGCGGAAAGCAGGTTGAGCGCAGGCGGGCAGCGCCACTGGGTATAGCCCAGATAGCCCACCGGGTATCCGATGAAGCCGAGGGAGCGGAGATACTCGGTCAGCACCCACAGCGCAGGGATCACCGCAGCCAGGAGGAGCGGGCTCCGCAGCTTGCGGAAGCCGCTCACTGTCAGGGCGAAAAGTCCGTAGAAGAGGCACAGCAGGATAATCAGCAGGAGCAGCGCCGTGGTGGCCAGGGGGGGTGCAAGATAGGCGAAAAGAACGGTGCTGAGGTAGTAATTCAGGTAAAGCTGCAGCGGCAGGGCGAAGAGAAAGCCGCCGCAAAAGGCCTGGCGGGGTCCGGCCTGCAGGCAAAACCAGAGCAGCGGCATCAGGGCAACCCAGGCCAGCCAGCCCTGTTCGAAGGGAGGGAAGGCCAGGATCAGGGCCAGCCCTGAAGATAGGGGCAGCAGGTAAAAAAGGGGCGGTACCTTGTTCATTCCGGGCACAGTCTCACCTGTTCGGCAGTTGATCTTTGACCATAGTCTATCACAGCGGCTCGAGTTGGGCAGTCGCACCGCCGGGCGGCGATCTGTCAATTGAGCAGCGCCGCCCGGCCCGAAGGAGAAATTCTTTTGAAGCGCGGCCCGGTCTGTCTAGAGATCGGGAGAGTGCCCGCCGGGAGGGCTCTTCCTCCGGCGCAGCGCCCGGCGCAAGGCGACAACGGCAACGATGATCAGGGCAACGATGACGAGGACGGGCAGCAGAGCCGTCAGGGCAACGAGGATAAAGGCTGTTGCCGATGAGATAAAGTTGATGCTCTGGAAAAAGGCCTCTTTCAGCCGCTCACCCAGATTGGCAAAGGGTTTTTGCGAGATGGACTGCCCGGCGCTCGGTTTTTCCCTGAGAAAAATCCTGATTGTGGAGAAAGCGACCTGATCCTGCAGATGGGTAAACTGCGCGGTCATCGCTTCGCTCTCGCCCCGCACCCGGAAAAGCTCCTGCTCCACTTTGAGGATGTCCTCCACGGTTTTTGCCTCAGTGAGGATCTCGCGCAGGCGCTCCTCCTCGGCTTTCAGATTCTTGATCCTTGTCTCCAGATCCAGATAAGTGAGGGTGACATCTTCGCTCGCTTTGCGGATATCGGTGGCCTCGCCCAGCTCCTCCAGCTGGGCGATAAAGCTGTCGAAACGGCTCTCGGGAATGCGCAGGCTCAGCTCGGCAGCATATTGCCCGCTGCCGACCTCGTAAAGTTGGGATTCGCTGATGATGCCCCCGGCAGCGGCAGCGAGCTGCCCGATCTCCTCGGCGGATTTGCGCGCGTCGACAATGATTAGCTCCAGCGAACCGGTCCGGATGACGAAACGAAGCCCCTTCCGCTGCTCTCCCGGCAGAGGCCCCGCAGTGTCCGGGGGCGCCCCCTCATTACTGCTGCCCAGGAAATCGCTCCCCGGTGCAATTTCTCCAACACGCCCGTAGGTGTCTTTTGAAGCGGCACACCCGGCGGCAATCATGGAACAGATGCAGAGCAGGGCGGTAAACAGCAGCAGCCGCCCCCTTACTCCCTGTTTAAGGAACATCTCTCCGGACCCCCTCAGATCTATTTTTTGATATCATTTTCCCCGACGCCATTGCTTGCTCAGATGGCCCGGTGGCCCAGTCCCACGGCCACCTCGTTGAGATGGAGCAGGCCGATGCCGAAGAAGACGGCGACGGCGATATGATCCCCTCCGTGGGCGATCCCGACCTTGCCCCCGACATTTAAGCCCAGCGCCTTGGGCATGACCTGGACCAGCGCCTCTCTGGCCGCTCCGGCCACGGCCCCTTCTTCCTGGTGCGAACCGCCGATAGTCCGTTCGCGCCTGGCGGCGACGACAGCCCTTTCCACAACTTTCTGCAGTGAGGTGGAGAACTCGCCGCCGTAGTCAACGGCCGCCGCCCTGATCCCCTGCTCCAAAAAGCTTTGCTTGAGCTCCTGCTCCTCTTCACGGCTCACAGTCATGGCGATCTCCAGAGCCGCTTTGGCAACATCCCGGCTTTCCATATAGATTGCCTCCTGATGGTGGTTTGCTGTTATCCGCCTTCATTATCATCTGCCGGTGGAGAAAAAACAAGGATAATTTTGTTGAACAAGTGGGGGGGGAGCGGTGGAACAAAGGCAGCCCGCTCTCACCGTTGCGCCTGATTTTGGGAAACGGATGATCCTGCAGCAGCCCGGCCCCGGCCCGGAGGCCCTCTTTTCAGCCGCGGCCACACCGGAAAAACTGCTTCCCGGACCCGCTGT
>JAAZIG010000254.1 GCA_012510325.1 Bacillota bacterium | reverse complement strand
CTGGGCGCCAAGATAATCAGATCCTTTGCCCTGGGGATGCCGGTTTTGGCGGCACAGATGCTGCTCATGTCCATGTTTCAGGCTCTCGGCAAAGGGGTGCAGTCCCTGGTGATATCGCTGGGGCGGCAAGGTTTCTTCTATATCCCTTTTCTGGCCATCTTCAGCACACAGTGGGGCTTTAACGGGTTCATCCGGGCGCTGCCGGCGGCGGACGTGGCCACAACTCTGCTCTCGCTGACTCTGTTTTACTTCCTGAGACAGGAGCTGCAGTCCCCGGTTGCCATTCCGGCGGGGGCCGCCACTTTATCGGAGGAGGCTGTCTCCCTGGAGTAGCCTCAGGATCGGGAAGCGCTCGCTTTGACCGGCGCGGACGCCGGTTTAACGAAGAACGGAGTTTAAAGATGGGGCAGCGCCTCTATCCGGGCCGGGTTGACGGCGGGGCCGGGCAGCCACCGGAGAGGATCGTCTGAAATTAGCTGCAGGGGATTCAGCGGTGTCTCCCCGAGGTTTACCTCCCAATGCAGGTGCGGCCCGCTGGCGAAGCCGCTCTCCCCGACGCGCCCGATGAGCGCTCCCCTGCTCACATGCACACCCTCTGCCACCGCAATACTGTCCAGATGCAGATAGGAGCTGGAAAGATTCATCCCGTGATCGATGATCACCGTGTTGCCCTGGGCGAGCAGCGGCGCAGCCAGTCTGACGACTCCAGCGTTCATTGCCACCACGGGGCTCCCCCTGGCCGCGGCGATATCGAGGCCGGTATGGCGCCTCGGCGCGCCTTCGTTGATGATCCGCACGGCCCCGTAGGCGGAGCTAATCCGGGATTCCAGAGGCATGATGAAAGGCTGTTGCCACAGGGGAGCCGGCGCGGCGCCCTGGCGGGCCCGGCGGACCCTCTCCTGCTCTTCAGGCAGCCTCCGGGCAGCCTCCTCATCGGTCCACTTCACCGGCACGCTGAAACGGGAGGTCTCAAAATCACAGGGGGCAACCTGCAGCTCCCCGGTTATCTCTCTCCTTCCAGCGAACCCCTCGAGAAAAAGGCGCAGCTCCTGCGTTCCCGGCGGAACCTCTAAGCCGATCCCGATGATAAAATAGACGTAATCGCCGCACCGGTGCGGCGGGGACAGCACCAGACCCGCTTCCGTTTCCAACCTGATGCTGCCTTGGGGAGGGCAGGGACCCGCTGTCAGAACAGTGCAGTCGCCGGGTGCGGGACGGGCCGGATCCAGCCAGAGAAGCAGCTCTGCTTCAGGGGTGTCCCTGTGCTCTTCCCCAACAGAAGCGGCCCCGCCCCCGGCACCGGCAGGGCTCTCCGGAGAAGCGCAGGAAAGAAGCATCAGGAGCGATAGCAAAGCCAAACCCGCCCCCCAAAAGAGGCGCTGGCGGAATCTGCGGAGCGGCGCTCCCATCAGGGCATTCCCCCTTTCACAACAGCAGCCCTCTGCGAAAGCTGCGCACAACAGGCGGCGGAGATGTCCGCCCGCCCCTTTTTCTTAAAACTGTTCCAGCTCAAAATCGTCAAAATGCGCCGCACACCGCTCCAGCTCCTGCGGACTCATCCAGCGATCGCAGCGGTACGACCCTTCGTGACCGAGGCTTTCTATTTTGGGCACCCACAGAGGATTGTACGGCAGCAAGGCGGTTTTCCTCAGGCCGAGCTTTCTCAGAAACGAGGCGATCCCGGACAGATTTTCCGCCGTATCGGTGATCCCCGGGATCAGGGGCACCCGGGGCAAAACGGGCACCCCGCCGCTGCGGATGAGCGCTTTGAAATTCTCATGGATACGGCTGTTGTCCCGTCCGGTATAGCAAAGATGTTCCCCGGGATCGATGAGCTTGATATCGAAGTAGATCAGATCGAGGTGCGGCAGGATATATCTTTCAAAGACAGGGCGGTGATAGTGGCCGCAGCTCTCCAGATTGAGATGGATCCGCTTGAACTTGAGCGCCTGGAGCAGCTGCTCCAGGTAGCGCGGATAGAGCGTCGGTTCGCCGCCGGAGAGGGTCACCCCGCCGCCCGAATTTTTGTAGAAGGGCAAATCCGCAGCGGCAATCGCGGCCAACTCAGCGACAGGATAGTAGCGTCCCATCAGGCGGATCCCCTGGCCCGGGCAGACGGTGGTGCAGCTGCCGCCGCGGCGGCAGCGGACGCGGTCCACAATCCGGGGATGTCGCTCCAGATCGATGGCCCCTTCGGGGCAGATCTCTTCACAGGCGCCGCAGAGAAGACAGTCATCGGGGGAGTAGACGATCTCGGGAGCGGTCCTGACGGCTTCGGGATTCTGACACCAGACACAGGCCAGGGGGCAGCCTTTAAAAAAGATCGTCGTCCGGATACCGGGGCCGTCATCTAAAGCGTTGCGCTTGATCTCGACAACAAGCGGTCGCCTTTTTTCCGGTATCTTCATCGGCACTCCCTCCTTCGGCATCCCGGCTGTTTACCGGGCTCCGGCGACCAAATTGAATTCGGTGCGCTCGATAATCTCCTGCTGCATATCCCGGTTCAGCTCGACAAAGTAAGCGTTGTAACCGGAGATCCGCACCAGCAGCCAGCGGTAATCCTCCGGTCTGTCCACCGCCTCCCTGAGCATCTCCGTGGTCACGATATTGAACTGCATCTGCATTCCACCCAGCTCAAAATAGCTCTTAGCGTAAGCGGTGACTCGCTCAACAAATGCGGCGTGGCTGTCCTGCGCACCGGGAGCCACCTTCACGTTGAAGGCGATATTGTTCGGCATCTTCAGTGGATCCAGCCCGGCGATGGTATGGATGTTCGGCAGCAGTTCATCGGTAACTCCGGGCGAGGGGGTGATCCCCGGCGTAAACGGCTTTCCCTTCAAGCGGCCGCTGGGCAGCGCTCCCGACAGCGTGCCGAAGGCAACGTGATTGGACATGCTCCAGAAACCGCTGGTATAGACCCCGCCCCGGTAATTCTCCAGGGACTGGTAGCAGTCGTAGATGAAGTCGATGAGCTCCTGGGCCAGCTGCCGCGGCGCAACAGAATCGCTGCCGAATTTGGGGATGCGCCCGGCGATCCGCATATGCAGCGCTTCATATCCCGCAAAATCAGCTTCCAGTGCCTGCAGCAGCGTCCTCCAGTCAACCGTTTTCCCCTTGTAGATCAGCTCGTCGATGGCGATAAGGCTGTCGACAACATCGGTGATCGAAACGAGAGCCGCCCCCGAAGTATTGTAGCGGGCCCCTCCGTCGATCACATCCTTGGCCTGCTCCATCGGCCCGTCGAAGAAAGATGAGAGCAGCGGGGTGGGGTGCAGCTCCTGATGCGCTGTGCCCAGGTAGTTATTGTAGGCAACGGACTCCTCGATGAGAAAGCGCAGCTGTTCCTTGTAAGCTTCTTTAAAATGCTCGAATGTGGGGAAGCTCCCCTCGAGAAGGGGGTCGCCGGTGCGCGGCCCGACCTGCTCCCCGACGAGGGGGTGCACCCCGTCGTGCAGGGCCATCTCCAGCGCCGCAACGGTGTTCAAAAGCATGCAATTGGTATGGCCCATATGGCGGCCGATACTGGTCGGTTCGACGCAGCCCGTCGAGCCCCAATCGCGGGCATCCTCAATGGAGAAGCCCTGATTGACCAAGGCGGGGATCACCGCCGCATCGTTGTGCAGCGAAGGGGTCGCCGCGGTAATCGTATTGACCTCGATAAGCCTTTGGAGATAGGCCTCATCATTGACTCCGGGATAAAAACGGGCGTTGACATTGGGCTCGCGCAGGGCCAGCATCTCGGTCACTTTCAGGAAGATATAGGTCATATCGCAGACTGCACTCTCCCCGGCGCTGTCGACCCCGCCCAGGGTCAGCGCCTGATCGGAGGAGCTCCCCCCGAAGAGGCGGTTGCCCAGATCGGGGACATTGGGCAGATGGTCGGAACACTTCAGGTAGAAGCAGCCGACCAGCTCAATGGCCTTGCGGATGAGCTCTTCTTTCTCCGCAGCACTTTCTGCTCCGGCGGCATCGCGCAAAAAGTAAGGCTGCAGCACCTGATCCAGCCTTCCCAGGGACAGTCCGGCATTCATATTCTCCATATGCAGAGCCAGCCAGCAGAGCCAGACGCTGTTGACCGCTTCATGCAGCGTGCGGGCCGGATAGGCGGGAACCCGCTCGCAGACCGCGGCGATCTCCTCCAGCTCGGCGCGGCGAAGCTGCGCCGCGGCATCGTCCCCCGCAGCAGCAGCCAGCTTGCGCGCCCTGACAGCAAGGTTATCGGCATAGCGCAGCAGCCCCTTCTGAGCCACCTGCAGCGACCGGTAGAAAAGGCGCTCCTGCTCATCTGCAGCTGCCGCCTCCTTCTCCTTTGCTTCGCCGATGATATCGAGAAGCCCCCGCTCCAGGATCATGGAGAAATCGGGGATGGTGTGGGAGACGGCGTGCGCCTTCCAGCAAAAATAGAGCACCCAGCGCCCCTCCAGCTGCTGGCAGCGCGGGTTGCCGTATTTGCTGCGCGTATATTCCATGACGTTGCGATCCGCCCAGAAAGGAAAGACCTCGAAATTGAGAATGTCGATATCCTCAGCGGAAATGCGGTAAGGATTCATCTCGCGCTCGTCAACGGTGAGCAGCTCCGGCCAGAGCGCCAGAGCGCCAAATTCAGGAAAAAGAAGCACCCCCACCTCCTTGGTGGTGGTCGTGCCGGCGATGAGATCATCATCCCGGATGATCGGCTCGCGGTGGGCAAGGATGTGAGCCAGCGCCTCGGCCTGCCGCAGCCCCGGATGGCGCTTCTTTCCGGAGGAATCTTTTTCAAAACCGCGATGCAGGAAATATTCAGTCATCAGCCGCGGCCTCTCGCTGCAGATCTCCGCCCTGGTGGTATAGAGCTTCTCCCGGGCCTGCTGCAGCCGGGGAAACTGCTCCAGCGCATAAGCGCTCAGATAGGGCTCCTCGAGCACCTCCACCCGGTCGTGCGGCGTCGATTTTAGCACTGCCCGGTGAACCAGCGGGTGGGAGTCACGCGCTGTGGGCGTGTACTCAATCTCTCCCGGACCGCTCTCCTTCGCTTGGCGCAGCTTCTTCCTTTTTTTGCGCCCGTCGACGAGCTCGCGGGAGAGATGGCCAAATTTGGCCAGGTACATCAGGTTGCCCTCCATGAACAGATCATTTTCCAGCATCATCGTGAGGGCATCGGCCGGATCTTTCAGCGCAAAGATACTCTGTAGTCCGGGCCCCGTCTTGAAGTTAAAAGTCAGGTCCGCCCCGTCGATACGGCCCCGCCCCGCCTTCATCCGGCCGTCCCTGAAGATGGCATAGGCCTCGGCTTTACCATCCTGGGTGCGAAACTGAAGCCGGGCATTGAAACGATAACCTTTCTCCTCATCGATAATATTGCGGCGAAAAGAGGGACTGAGACGAAACATCAGCGACATCAGCTTGAGAACAAAACTCACCTGCATACTGACTTTAAAATTGCGGTACTTCTCCGACAGGGTCTCCGAAGGGCTCATGGTCAGATCTCCTCTCCTCTTTTTGCGGCTGCAGTTAACTGGATTCAGCCCTATACCGCAGCCGTCATCTCTTCTTCCAAAACGACCGCCTGCTGCTGTACTCCTCTCCTGTCGGCTGCTGCCGGGCAGCTCGCAGCCGCACTTCACCCGCGAGAAGCTCTTCTTTCTCCCTGGTGAGCTTCTGCAAATAATCATCAACAGCCGAAAAATAGAGGGCGCTGAAATCGGTCTCCAGTTCAGCCCAGATCCCCGAGCGGTGCAGCGAGATGATGCCGTGGCACGTGCCCAGCAGGGTGAGCGCCCTGCCGGTTACCATTCCGGGGGCGCTCCGGAGAGCCGGGCACCCCCGATAGAAATCCGCCATCGCTTCAAGGATCAACCCTATATTTTTTAAGGCCACCTCTTTTTCGGCAAAAGCGGTCTCCTCTGCGGGAGTCCCGGCATAATCGAGATATTTGGGGACATGAAAAGAGAACATGATATCGTAATAATAGGGGTGGTCAAGGCTGAAACGGTAAAACACCGCCGTATAGGCGCGCAGTCTCACCAGCGGATCGCGCGAACGAGGCTCCGCCTGAAGCAGTTGATAGAGAATAGCGAACCCTTCGGTGAGGATATCGAGGTACAGGGCATCCTTGTCGCTGTAGTAGTTGTAGATTGTCGCCGGGGAGCAGCCCGCCCGGCGGGCAATTTTGCGGATAGTGACAGCTTCATAACCCTGCCTGTTGAACAGCTCCAGGGTGGCCTGAAAAATCTTGTTTTTGGTCTGCTCCACCTGCCAGGGCGGCCGTTTCGGTCGGGCCATCACGGTTGCCCTCCCAACTAAACATAGTAGAATCAGGCAGCGCCGGATAGATTAACCTGAAGTTATATTAACACTGTTCAATTAACCTGTCAACGCACCGCCTAAACCCCCTCCGGAATATAACCGGGCAGGGCAAAGTAAGGCCGGCCGGACAAGGAGCACACAGCATATCCCCATGACTATGAGGTTAATTGAAGAAGACCGCCGGCAGCCCCGTCCTTCCAAAATCGACGAACCCGTGTAAAGGGGCCAGGACGGTGGGAATGAGATCAAAGCTAAAAACAGCCGGGCAAAATATTTTCCAAAGTGAAAGGATATAAAGAACAGATGTTAAATATTAGATTTGATCATACGAAACCCGGGGCAGTTTTGCTAAAAAAGCAATTATAAAGACGCTGTGGGGAAAAAGGTGAGCGGCGCCGCGTGCGGTTGCAGAAC
Source organism: Bacillota bacterium (assembly GCA_012510325.1). Lineage (GTDB taxonomy): Bacteria > Bacillota > Dethiobacteria > DTU022 > DTU022 > JAAZPQ01. The sequence continues at coordinate 893 of JAAZIG010000254.1, read as the reverse complement.
AGATTTGGCTACATCTTTTAAAAGGTGCTTTGGGGGGATGGAAGTTGATCGCTATGCTTTTTGGCGTATCCAATGTGGGTAAAACCACAACGGGAAAGAAATTGGCAGAAAAATTGGGCTATACCTTTATCGATCTGGACGATGAAATCAAAAATAAGTTTCAAACAACTTTGGAAATATTTACAAACGAGCACCCCTTTTCTCTGGAAAGAGCCAAAATTAAGGGTGAAATCCTCAAAGAGCTAATCAGCAGGCATCAAGAAAAGCTCGTCATTGCAGTGAGCCCCATCTATTACGCCCAACACTTTAACAATCTTCTGGAACTAAACGGAGTCACTGCCATTGAGCTGTGTGACACAGCAGAGCATATTTTTCAAAGACTGGTTTTTTCAGACGAAAACGACGTCATTTACCGCGATGACGCCTACAAGGAAGAGCACCGAGACTATTATATGAACGATATCCATGACGATATCGCTCATGCAAAACAGCTCTTTAGAAAAATCAAGAAAAAGTACTTTATAGACAACCAGCCGGTGGATAAGGTTGTGGAAGGCGTGCTCGCCCTGATCAAAGACAGTGAGCGCAGCTCTCTGTCCCCTTGACCCGGGGCTTTGACTAGACTCTCGACTCACCTGGAGAGGACAAAACATAAACCGGAGGTAAAATTAATGGACCTTAAAGCGCTGCACAGCATCAGTTACGGACTTTATGTGATTTCTTCCCGGCTCGAGGAACGGCTTAACGGACAGATTGCCAATACCGTTTTTCAGATCACCAGCGATCCGCCCACTGTGGCCATCAGTATCAACAAGCAGAATTTGACCAATCAATTTATCAGGGACAGCGGCCTTTTCGCTGTCTCCATCCTCGCTGAAGAGGCACCCCTTTCT
>JAAZIG010000253.1 GCA_012510325.1 Bacillota bacterium | reverse complement strand
CTCCTTGATCCCGAGCGGATGCAGCATTACCTGGCCGCGTATGGAATGCTGTTCACTGAACATTCCCCAAAATGAATTGGAGACATAAGCGGCTTCCAGATCTGTGCTTGCCACTTCTGCATCCTTAAGTGCGTTCTCAAATGCTTCTGCAGCCAGTTCCTTTACGGAGCTTTCCAGGAACTTGCCGAATTTGGTCATTCCCACGCCTATTATATATACGTTACTCATATACGTTCCCTCCGAAAGTAACTGTTATAGTTTTTCACTGGCAAAGATCGCTAGACTGTCGTTGGAGCCGTCTTCGATCATGGAAGCACGGGCATCGCGGAAAAACTTCTCGATGATATATTCTCTGGTCACACCGTTACCGCCAAATATTTGGACGGCATCACTGGCCACCTGGAAAGCAGCATCGGTACAGAATATCTTCGCCGCAACGGAATATCTGGTGACCGGTGGTGTATTGCTGAGGTTATAATTGAGCGCGGCCCGTGAAAGAGCCCGGCAGGCCTCCACAGTCTTGAACATGCTAAACAGTTTATGGCGGACATGCTGATGATCGAACAGTAGCTTGCCCCCCTGAACTCTTTCTTTGGAATATTTGAGCGCTTCCTCGTATGACGCTCTGGCCGCCCCGGTAAAGGTTGCCGCCATGTAGGCGTTGCATATCGCCAGGGTAATATCTGTAATTGCCTCATAGCTTTCCTGATCAATAAACATATATTCCTGGGGCACTCTGACATTATCGAAAAATATTTCACCCTGATTCAAATCTCTCTGGCCCATCTTGTCCAGAGGTTTCCCCTTGGAGACACCGGGCAAATCGAGCGGTACCATACAGATACCGCCGCCGGCCATGCCCATGGAGGGATCGATGGTCAGGTAAACCATGGCATGGGTGGCGATAGTACCGAGGGAGACCCACGCGGACTTTTGTCCGTTGATCACCCACTCGTCACCTTCCAGATGAGCGCGACACATCCCGGCGATATTCGGATCTTTGAACTGGGCGCTGCCCACGGCAAGGGCATCTGAGCCGTGGTCCGGCTCGGTGATAGCCCAACACCCGATGATTTTCGCCTCGGTATCCTCACAGTAGGGAACCAGCAGCTTCTCGATAAGGGTCTCTGATGGGACCAGCGAGGCCAAAAAAGCCGGAAAAGAGCTCAGGCCCAAAGCGATGCTCAGACCGCCGGATCCATAGCCCAGCTCTTCGACAACAAGGCTTATTTCCAGCGGTGTAAGCCCCAGCCCGCCGTAGTCTTCAGGTATCAGGATTTTGTGCAACCCCAGTGCATACGCCTTTTTTAAGGTATCCCACAGAATCGAATCAGGAGCGATCATCTCTTCCGCGCTCATTTCGTCGAGCTTGACACTGACCGGTCTTAAAGTTTCGATGGCAAATTTGCGCACGGTATCCTTAAACATAGTCTGTTCTTCAGTGACATCCATGTTCAATTCAAGGTAACTCATTGTTTTGGTTCACTCCTTTTTATATGAAAAGCTCGCTTCCGAATCAAATCAAAGAGAGGAAAAAGCGATGCCAAACTTAATCCTCCAGAGTCATCGCCAACCCTTCTGCAAACCCTTAAATGTAATCCTTCATTTCGTAAATATCCCCCTGTTTTTGGGCAAACATATCCTTTAAAACCCTTTCCAGAGGTTTCTCGGATATTGTTTTTGGCAGATCGGCCAATACCTGAAGATAGGAGGGGATGAAGTTCGCGGTGAGTTCCTTTTTGCATTTTTCATAGATTAAAGCGGGATCGATTGTTTTTCCTTCAAACGGACTGATCGCAGCCACAAGATCGCTTTCTCCGGGAGCTCCGGAAGCCGCCGGAATACCGAAGACACAGACCTCGCTGACATCGGGGTGTTCACCGATGATCTTTTCAATGTAGTCAGGCTGAATGAAATCGCCGGCCCGGCGCAGCTCGGTGCCTTTGCGATGGTCGAAGTAAAACCATCCTTTCTTATCCCGGTGGACCATATCTCCGGTCCTGAGCCAGCCGCCCGCAGTTTTTTCCTTGGATGCCTCCGGCAAACCAAGATAGTCAACCTTGGTTTCACCTCTCAGCATTCTAAAAATAAGCTCGCCGGTCACATCGGGCGCTACTTCGTTATCATCTTCATCAACCACTTTCAGCTCCATGACACCGGGTATCCCTTTGCCAAAAGAACCAATCGGTCCCCTCCCCGGCGGCTTATAAGCAAAACCGCCTTCTACCGAACCGTACCACTCCAGAATCTTGACATCGAAGCGATTTTCAAAAGTCTCCCAGATCGCTTTGGGGGTTCCCGCACTGATCACCGTTTTAACCGGATTGTCTTTGTCATCATCTTTGGGCGGTTCGTTGAAAATTGCCGCCATCATACCGCCCAGCAAAGAATACGAGGTGCAACCATACTTGCGGCAGATATCCCATATCCTGCTCTTGGTGAAACGCTGACTGAAAACCGCCTTCGTATCCGAGTAGAGCGCCGGAAATAACGTCACCGCCTGGGCATTGCCGTGTGAAAAGGAAAGACCCGAATAAAGGACATCATTTGGTTTGTACTTCCAGACAATCTGGGTAAGAATAGAATAAAGACCGGTGCGATTGTTTCGGATCATTACTCCTTTGGGGTCACCGGTTGTCCCGGAGGTGTAGATGATCTGCATCGGGTGGCGCACTTCCATAATCTTCTGGTCGACTCTTTTCCAGGTGTCCTGCTCCAAAGTTTCGTTCAAAGTCTCATAACTGGTTGATGGGGCGATGGCCTGTTCCGGATAATAAAATACGGTGATCGCCTTCACTTGAGGCAGCTCGCTGGCGACCTCCTCAAGATCGGCAAGGCATTCTCCGGAGCAGAGCACCGCCTTGGCGGAGCTGTGATTGATAATGAACTTTAAGCGTTCTCCTTTGTAGCGGGGATCAACCGGCACTGCAATTGCCCCGACGACAATGCCGCCCAACAAGGCATAAATAAATTCAGGGTGATTGCGCATATAGATGGCAAAATGGTCACCCTTGCCGATGCCCTG
>JAAZIG010000252.1 GCA_012510325.1 Bacillota bacterium | reverse complement strand
TCACCGCTGAGGCGATGATCGCCAGACTCACCAGTTCGTCCACATTAAGTTCCTTGCGCATAATCCCTTTGAGCGCTTCAACAATAATCGGACCCCCCAGAATAACCAGGGCACATATGGCTACCAAATCGGGTAAAAAGCCGAAACTATTTTTCTTCAATACGAAAGCAAGAGCGATCAGCAGCACTCCAAATGCCAGCGTATAAAATTCCCTTTTCTGAAACAATTGGCGGTAAGCGTTGAGATCCTTATATCTTCCAATCAACTGAGCAGCCTCCCCTAAGTCCTTGTCTGAAATATTTCTCTGTTAATTAGTTGGATAATCTCAAGGAACTGTTTGGTTTTTTCTTCATCCAGACAGTCCCGCATCTGTTCCGTCAGGCTCAGGTGAAAACGATGATGTTTCTCAAAAGCTTTTTTCCCTTTTTCGGTCAGGGCAACCAGATTAACCCGCCGGTCTGCTTTTGTGGATCTCCGCTTGGCGTAATTGTTGGTTTCTAAATGATCCACGGTTACCGTTACTGTACCGGTAGTCACTCCCAGTTTGCCGGCCAGTGATTTCATGTTCATCGTTCCATATTGCCCCAGCGCTTCAATAGCATGAGCCTCTGAAACACTCAGATTGCTGGAGCGAATGACAGCGCTCTCCCAAGAGGCAAAACCGTTAAAAAAAAGAACCAGTTCATTTGTCAGTTCCTCGATATAATTCAGCTCAAAAACCCCCTAGAGATTCAAAAGATCTGATAGCTTTATTATCAGTTTATCAAACCAATTTTATATTGGCCGACCCTTTTTGTCAAAAAAGATTTGCGAAATAAGTTCCGCCAGATAAGCATTTGTGGCAGCGGTTTTAAAGATATGGGGATCGCTCCCCCGTTTTTAAGAAATTTTAGCGGAAGAAGCTGAAGCAGGATATCAGGCTGCACAATACTGATTTCGGCCGTGAGGAAGCCCCAGACAAATTATCGCTGATTCTACCCATTCTGCCAGAGCAGGGCTCACGCACGGCATTATTGAACCAGGATAACCTTTGGGTTATGTAATCGTAATTGATCTCGGAGCCAGGTACATATAAGGCCGGTAAGGGAAATAATTTAAAGCTTCAGCGCAGTTGGCTGCTCCGTGATGATGAATTATTAAAGGGGCTGTTCCCACCTAGCTTTCGGGAAAGCCCCCCTCTTTTAAAGCATACAAAGACGACCTACTTGAACTTGCGGGTAAAGAGACCCGCCGCTGTCATTAGCACGCCGATCAGGCCCATCGCGCCGCCGCCCCCAAAGGTGCGAGGCAAAGGCTTCTTTTCAGATTTGCCTTCCGGCTCCGGTTCGAGTTTTGGTTCTTCCGGCTCGACTGTTGTCTCAGTACCCGGCTCCTTCTCATCAGGCTCTCCCGGATCATCCGGATCATCCGGCTCCTGTTCATCAGGCTCCTTCAGCTTTTCCGGAGTGGTGAGCATAACGGAGGTCGATTCCTCCAGCGGGCCGCCGTCACCATACTCCAACAAGGCTGTGTTTGTCAGGGTATGCGTTTGCCCAAAGGATGACTGATTCGTCACTGTCACCGTATACTCAAATTGATAAGTATTGATTTTGCAGCTGCTTAAAGTTCTCTCGGCCGCAAACTCGTCTGACATTT
>JAAZIG010000028.1 GCA_012510325.1 Bacillota bacterium | reverse complement strand
CCGTCAAGGAGCACGATGAGCGCTCGCCGCAGCGCGGCGGGCTCAGGCGCGGGGGTGGGTTTTATCATAGACTTCGCGGATCTTGCGCCGGGTGATCTGGGTATAGATCTGGGTCGTGGAGATATCGGAGTGTCCCAGCATCTCTTGAACGGAGCGCAGATCGGCGCCGTTTTCCAGAAGATGAGTCGCAAAGGAGTGGCGCAAAGTGTGCGGGGTGACCTCGCCGTTCAGCTGGGAGCGGCGGGCATATTTTTTCAGGATCTTCCAAAAGCCCTGCCTGGTCAGGCGGCGCCCGTGGTGGTTTAAAAACAGGGCCTTCTCCTCCCTGCGCTTGAGCATTTTTTGGCGGCAGCTGCCGATATATTCGCCCACAAATTTAACCGCCACGGAGCCGATGGGCACGATCCGCTCCTTCATCCCCTTGCCCCGGCAGCGCAGAAAACCGGCCTCGGGGCTGAAATCGGAGACATTCAGGGAGACCAGCTCGGAGACGCGGATCCCTGAAGCGTAGAGCAGTTCCAGCATCGCTTTGTCCCGCAGGCCGGCCTGGCCGTCGTCGCGGGGCTGCTGCAGGAGGCGGTCCACCTCCTTGGTGGTGAGAACGCGGGGCAGCTTTTTTTCGATCTTTGGCGCCTTGACCAGCTGGGAGGGATTCTCCTCGATGAGATCCTCCTGAACGAGAAAGTTGAAAAAGGAGCGAATCGAGGCGACGTTGCGCGAGATGGTGGAGGAAGCCCGTCCGGCCTCTTTCAGACCCAACAGATAGCGGGTGATGAGAGCGCGGTTCACCAGCACCGGTGAAGCGATCTTCTCCCTCCCCAAAAAGGCGAAAAAATTGCCGAGATCCCGCCGGTATGAATCAACAGTATTTCGGGCCAGCCCTTTTTCAACGGTGAGGTAATGAGAAAACTGTTCGAGGAAAGTCTTCATGCAGTATTGCTCCCATTATTTATAAGAAATTTCTTCTATTAATTCCACAGCAGCGGCAGAAAATCCTTTTTTTCGCAGGTTTATTATCGAATTGTCGAGATTAACAGCTTCACAAAGACCGGCGAAATGTAAGCTTCCACAAAAACTGCCGCCCCCATCAGCATCGCCACAAACAAAAACATCAGCGAGTAGGAACCGATATATTCTCGCAGGGAGCAGGGCTGCTGCTCCAGAGAGCTGCGCAGGCGCAGCCAGGAAAATGAAAATGCCGTCATCCCGCCGATGATGAGCGTCGGGATCATCAGCAGGTTATGGGGCAGGATCGCTCCGGAAGCAAACAGGGCGCCGCGCAGCGCATGGCGCCGCACCAGGAAGCCGACCGTAAAGCCCAGCGAAAATCCGCGCAGCCCCACCAATCCGGCGATCAGGGGAAACCCGTACAGGAAGAGGCCCAAAAACCAGGTCAAAAACAGATACCTGAAATTCAAACCCAGCGCCTGCCGGAAAAGGGTTCCCTGCTCTGCCGGGATCTCGCGAAACCCGTCCACAAAAAGATCAAAGAAAAGGTTCAGCTGCCCGAGCTGCTCCGCCCCCAGCCCCCGCAGCGTCAAAGCCCCGGCAAACACCCCGGCTGCAAAGAGAGCGGTGATCAGGATATAGATCCCCATATTCTCCCGAAAATATGTCTCGATCTCTTGCCGCATCCTGTCCCAGCCCCCTCCGCCCGGAGATACGCTTATCTCTATGCGGCGGCCGGACGGTTTATACTTTCAAGGAGGCGGCAAACTGCAGCGCGATGATGGTCTTGCCGTCACAGATCGTGCCCTCCTGCAGCAGGCGCAGCGCCTCGCCGAGAGCGAGCCAGACGGGTTCCAGCACTTCATCGTCATCCGCCGCGGCGAGCTCCCCGGGAAGAACCCCCCGGGCCAGGAACAGGTGGATCTTTTCATCGCAAAAACCGGGGGAGCTGTAAAACCAGGTCAGCCTGCTCCACTCCCCGCCCCGGCAGCCGGTCTCTTCGGCCAGCTCTCTCCGGGCACACTGCAGCGGCTCCTCCCCCGCCTCCAGCTTCCCCGCGGGCACCTCCAGGAGCACTCTGCCGGCGGCATGGCGGTACTGCCTCACGAAAGCGACGCGGCGCTCCCCGTCGAGCGCCAGAATAGCGACCGCCCCGGGATGTTCCACGATCTCCCGGGAGGCCGGCTCTTCCCTTCCGGGGAGGCGCACCAGATCCCGGCGCAGATTGACGATCTTGCCCCGGTAGAGATACTCCCGCGAAAGCTGCTTCTCCCAAAGCTCTTTCGGTTGCTGTTTCATCCTCTCCTCCTCCTTCATCTCGCTCCAGCAGCTCCAGCGCCGCCGCGGCCGCGGCGGCGGGGGCATCGAAAAAGCAGGGGTCATCTCCATATTTTCGCCCCATGCTCTCCATCTCCCCGAGCCCCAGCCGCTCCATGATCGCCTGCACCGGCGGAGCCGGCCGGATCTGCAGGCGGTGGCGCGAAAGCAGCCCCCGGCTGTGGAGCTGGTTCAGGCAGAAGCGCAGGCGCTTCATCAGCGGCAGCACCAGCAGCGCCGGGGCAAACGAGGCCAGCTCCAGCGCCGTAAGAGTGTGATGGCTCACCCCGAAATGGCGCCTTCTCCTCTCGGCAAAGCTGAGCCGGGGGATCAACAGGGGCACCCCTCCGAGGGCGCGGACCCGGTTGACCTGCTCCCCCGCCTCCATCCCGCTAAAACCGAGACGGCTCCCCGTGCCGATGCTGCCCGGCCCCGGGGCCACAATGACCGCCCCGGCTCCGATGAGCTCCCGGCAGGCGGCCAGGGCGGAATAGATATTGACCGCCTCGAAATCACCGCCGAAGGCGTGACCGCAGGTCACGGTACCGCTGAGCACCCCCTTTTCCCTGAGCTGATGAACAGTGCGGCTAAATTCAAGAGGCAGCGCCGTGCTGTCGCTCATGATGTAAGCGATACGGCATTCGGGCCGGTAATATTTCAGCACCGCAGCGGCGGGGGCAACCATGCTGTGCAGCTCGCCGACCAGGACCGGCATCCCCGCCAGGCTGCTGAAGCGGGCCAGCCGGGCCCGGTATCCTGCAGCGCTCTCCTCGCAGCTGAGCACCCGCAACTGCCAGGGAGTATAGCAGAGCTTCATGATATGGCCACAGCCGCCAAAGGGGGGTAGCGGCCGGCTAAAATTAAACTCGACAAAATGGCGCCCCCCGCTGCCCAGAGCGAGAAAATGAGCGGTTGTATTGAGCAGGAGCAGGTCGCCGGTCCGCACCGGGCCGGTCAGCCGGTCATAATTCAGCGCTCTCTCCTCGCCGCCCTCGACGAGCACCTGCAGTTCACTGACGGCGCCGCGCCGCTCAAAAAAAGCACCGGCAAGGCCGATTTTTCGACGGATCACTGCCCGCCAACCACCTTTATGCTGATCTTCGCCCCGCTGTCGGGTAATTCCTTGCCCCGGAGACCCTCTTTCCGCCTGTTAGGGACAAAATAGGGCGCTCAGCTATATTTTTCCCGGAAACGTCCCAGATAGTCAAGAAAGCGCAAAAACGAACTGCCCTCAACCACCCCGCTGAGGGAGCGGTATTCGCTGAAGAGGTGGAGCGCCGCCCAGAAAAGGAGCAGGGCCGCCTGGAACCCCGGCGCCAGATAGAGCACCGCCGCGGCGCCCAGGGCCGCGCCCAGCAGGTTCGCTCCGCAATCGCCGAGCATCGCCTTCGCCCCCAGATCCAGCGGGGCCACCGCCAGCGCCCCCACCAGCAGCGGCAGCAGCAGCGTGGCGGCCCCTGCGGGGGAAAACGCCAGGAAGATGATCAGGAGCGCTCCGGGGAAAAACACCTTCAGGGCGCGCCCGGGACGGCGGTCGAACAGGTTCAGCCCGTTGGCGCTGAGCAGCACCAGCAGCAGCGCCGCCAGGCGGCGCTGCGGGGTCAGGGGCAAAGCAGCGGTAAAGATCAGCCCCACCAGCAGCGCCGTAACCGCTTTCAGAAAACCGGCGGTAAGCCTTCCCTGCAGGGCAGCCCCAAAATGGCCTTTAAAACCGCTGATCTGTTCGGCGATGAGATCGTCCCACAGCCCCAAAAAAGCGAAGCCCGTCCAGAGAAAGAGCACCGGTAAAGGGGGCCCCTCCCCGCCGATCCAGAGCGCCGCCGCCGCTCCCGAGAGGTACCCGAGCAGGAGCGCCGGTCCCAGGGCGGCGGCGATAGCCTTGCCGCGGTAATTTGTCCGCACGGCCCCGGCCCGGTGGTACAGTTCTCCGAGAAGGCGTCCGCTG
>JAAZIG010000251.1 GCA_012510325.1 Bacillota bacterium | reverse complement strand
TACCGAAAATAATCACTTTGCACGTTTTCATGTTTCTCCTCCTTATTGTTTTTTTCTTTTAACTAATAAAAATGATAGCACCTACATTAGATGTAGGTGCAAGCGAAAAGATTGTTATTTTTACAAAATCACGAAATTGTTGCTTAAAATAACTCGCATACCGCAGGAAGTCAGTTTCGGTTAACATAAAAAGGTTGTTACTTACCACATGCCGAAAACTTGGAAAGCAGTTTTCAATAGCCGGCACCACCGTAGTAGATAACCTTCTATGGGATCAAAAAGGCGGTAGAACGATTTAGGCCAGGCTTGCAGCCTGGCCATTTATGGGAAATGATTGGCGGACACCGGGGCGTTAAAAATCCGCAATTTACAGGCGCTTTCCCGGGGACAGCAATATCATTGTTTCCGGACGCGTATTATCAGTAACCGTGAGCTTTCCAATACATCTGCGGGAGAACTACCAGGTGAGTTATCATGATGCAGCATCAATCAGCGTTTAATTCCGCTGATTGTTTTCATAAAGAACTGTTGGATTGTAATTCGATGTTGTTTCTACAGGCAGCCATGCTTCAAAATATCTTTCATTTTCACCTTGATTGTTGAGGCCATTTAAGATGAGATTGCCGTAGATATTGCCATTCAGCTTCAGGTTGTTCTGCTTTATATAGTCCAGCGCAGGTTGCAACATACTGCTTTTGATCGGATAGGTTTCCAGTTGTTTGAGAATGGTGTAAAGGCATGTTTCCTTGTCGATGAAGTATGACGAAGAGATGCTATCGAATTCTACTTTTTCGGCATGGGGGGTAACTATGGTGATATCCCACTGATTTTGCTCAGATTGTGGATTGTTCTCGACTTCCCCATAGTCAAATTTGAATGTATAAACGCAAAGAGGCATTAAATCCATTGCGATTTGTCTTGCTTTTGTTGTATTGGGATTATTGATCAGCTGGCCGTTTTTTGAGTGGATGTGGTGCCACCTTGCAGGACGCGTCCTGAAGCTGAACCGATTTAAGTGTTTTGGGATTCTCTTGATTCTTTCTTGAAAAGTACCGAGGCCGATCCAATTGAGTTTATTATAGAGGATCTGTTTCTTTAATCTTTCTTCACTTTGCGTCAAGTGTTGAACGATTTCACGAATACTATATTCGTTAAGTATTTTTTTTGTTTCAGATACCGTGCACCCCAGATTCTGATACTGCTTGCGCATGGTTACTTTGTAAATATCGTATATCGAGTAAATTCTGTGACCATTGCTTTCATCTCTGTATGGGACAACGAGTTCATTTGTATCATAGTAACGCAGCGTTTGTTGATGAATGCCTAACAACTCTGATACTTTTCCAATTTGATACTTTGCCATTAACATTTCTTTTCCTCCTGTTCTGTTGAAGTGTATCAAGTTTTGGGAAACATCAGTTAAACATCAACAATATTAAAGTAAATAGCCACAAAACAACATCTCTCTCAAGTAAAGTATAGCAATATTCTGCCATGTGGTCAATTAGCCGTTTTCAATTTGAGCTTGGCTTGTGATATTGTCACTATTATGGAGAGAGACATTCTTATGAAACCGAAGGAAACAAGAAGGGTGAACGTAGTGGAAGGGTTGCTAAAAGGTACCATCACAGTACCCCAGGCAGCCCGGTTGCTGGCCTTAAGCCAGTACGGCAGAATCCCTGAAGGAACTGGGGGCAAGCCAAATCCCGGCTCACTCACAGACCAAGGGGAGCAGGACCCGGAGACAATTATCTGCGTCAGAAAAGAAAGGCCGCTAACGGGTCCACCATTTCCTACAAGGGGCAGATTTACCAGTCGGCTCACAAGGACGGTTCTGTAGCCTGCGCCCAAGGAGCACAATCTGGGTGGCTAACCCACCTGGACGGCTCCCTGAGCGCTCTCGATGAATGCTGCGATTTTCTGCTAATCCCGGATTGTCTAATCAGTCTTTCCCATGCGCGCGATTTCGGCGCGGAGCCTTACAGCCATGTCAATAATCGTGTCGTCCTTGACAAAGTGGGGCTGGTTTCCCGCGCGCAGATCGGTAGGAATGTTTTTCAGGTCGCGTATCCCCGCGGTGAGATTGTCATCCATATGGGGCAGCCTGATATCCTGCTTCGCGTACCCCTTCCGTATGTCGATAAGCTGCTCGTAGCCTTTTTGCAGCTGGGCAAGCGCTTCGGTTTTGTTTTGATTGCCGAGCAGCTCCCCGATCACTTTGTTCTCATACATGCGCCCCAAGTTCTCCGCGTCCTGAAGCCGGCTCTGCCCCGCCTTGACCTTGGTGATGTTGGCGACGCCCTCGGGATTCTGATCCGAAAAGTCTGCGCAAGCCTCGGCGTGGGTTCGATCGGTGGCCAGCTGCCGGTAATTTTTATTGGCCCACATTTCGCGCTGTGCTTCCGGCGGCATTCTATCCCATATCTCCTTTTCAACATTAAGCGTTTTGTATGCGCTCTGCGTGTCAAATCCCGTACGCTCGCTGAAAATCTGGTAGGATTTGTTTTTCCACAAATCGGTGGGAACCTCCACCCAATCGTTGCCGCTTTTCATCAACACGCGGTAATCCCGGTCGGTGTTGACCGCCGACTGCTGCTTGCCCGGCGTCGTGAAATCATCTAATTTTATCTCTCTACCCTCAAGTTGGGGCTGTTTATTAAGCCAGTGCAGCAGCGCGGTATCGTGGGGCGCGTAAACATGCTGCCGGAGTGACTGGTTGAACGCCGTTTGCAGCTCCATATCTCCGGAGTTTTTAATGGAGCGGACAAACTGCGAATCCTGCATAATTTCAAGCATATCGCTCTTCGATAAACCGCCCTCGCTTTTAATCTTGGCTTTGAGTGAATCGATTTTCTGCGCCGCCCATGACTGTGACAGGCGTCCGGCCAGGTATTTTACCGCGACCCGCTTGCCGAATATGAACGCCGTGGACTTCGCCGCCTCATAGAGGCTCTTTTTGTTGTTGTACATCTCGTTGTAGAAATTGTATCCGAAATAGGTGCCCCACGCGACAACCTGTGTTTTCATGGATCGCCCGAGCGCGTATTCGATGCTCTGCGGGTCGGTCAACACACCCATGCCCATGGCGGAGAGCATGGGAATAATCCCCTTTACTTCGCTGTTGAACCATTGCTCGATGCTGCGCCCTTCGGCTTTTGCTTTCAAGGCGGAGACGATATATTGACGGACGATATCGGCTCCGACACCCGCAAGAGGTCCCATAAAGGCGGTAGTGAGCGCCGACATGGCCACATCTCCGGCGATCTCAAAGTATTCGAGCACCTTTACAGCGAGATCATTCCACGCAGCTTCATTTAAGTACCCCTGCGCCATTTGCTCGTTGAGCTCGATTGCTCTAGTTACAAGCGTGCGGCGGAGCAAGGCGAGGCCGGGGGCGTCAAGCTCGTTCTTTTTTTCGTGGATAATACTGAAAAAGTCGTGGTTGTACCTTTCGGGGACAATTAAATTGATGATTCTTTCCAGTTTGCGGTATTCTTCTTCCCAGGAGGGGCTTCCGGGACCTTCATCGACCTTGACGAATTTAACCGTAAAGCTGCTGGTGTATCTTTTCTCCCCGAAGTTTACGGCAGCATCCATGACCACGTCTATATGCGGCCGGTTGGACGGGAAAGGCCTTTTAGTGGATAGGGAATATAACACCCCGTCCTGCATATAGGGCTTGTCATATTCCATGGTCAGGCCGGATACCTCCGCAGCGTTTCGGACAAGGAGATCATCGCTATGCCTGCGCGTTAAAGTGAGCGTTTCCAGCGCCTGCGGGTGGGCGACAAGTGTCTTTTGCCCGGGGTCCCACAAATAGAAGTAAAAAGCGACTTCCGAACTCGCTTCGGCATCAGCTTTCAGCTCAATTGACGGTTCATCCCCTCTGCCGCGTGGGAAAGTGACGGTCAGCCCCTCATGACACATCACCACCGTGAAAACGGTGCGCGCGTATTCCTTGCTGTTTTTAGCGATTATCTCACAGGAAAAACTGTCCAGGGCACGTGTGGCGGACTCTTCCCGGGGCGCTTTGTCGGTGGCGATGATAACCGGCTGCTGATGCTCGTTTACACCTAAACTGAGGTCAAACGGGACCTTGGCGCCCTGCATCGCGTTCACCGTTATTTCGTCCGGCTGTACCATGAAGTTGATCGGCTCGTAGGGCAGCTCGAAGCTTTTACCCGATGCGGCGAAGACCATGATTTTTTCGGTTTCCAGCGAGATATATTCCTTCCCGATCACCTTGAACTTCACGTTGTTTTGAAATATCCCGCCGTAGCCGGTAAAGCGAAAGCTTATCACTGCATCGGCGTTTATGTCCTCGCCGGCGTCCGGGCCGGCGATGACACCCGCACCCATATATTCACCCGCCATCGCGCAGGCGCTCATCTCCAGCAACCGCGGATTGCCCGAGAAAATGCTGATTTGCCCCGTCAGATCGGGTCGCTCGATTTCTCTGCCGTCAGCCGTAATTTCGATCATTTTGGCGTACACATAGACTGCGTCGTCATTGTATTTTATCTTGTTGCCGAACTCCTTGTAGATTATCATCGAGTAGCTGCTACCCTCTTTGTCATCCCCGTCTCCGCCCGCGGCGGCACCGGCGGCGGCGGCCGCAAGACCGCCCAAAACGACAAGCGCAGACACGATGATGCCGACAGCTCCGGCGTCTGCCAACGCGTCCGTGTCAATATTGAAAGCACCCCCACTAACACCTCCACGAAGTCCATGGCTAGCCCTAGAAGCAACAAATGTAATTCCATAGTTCTTTTTGCCACTGAATTCGTGTTCTAAATACGTCGTTGTTATGGGGTCTGTATACTCAACGAATTCTAAGTTAGAAAAAAATTCAAGGGTATAGGTGTCGTTGGTTTTCGGGAGAAGCACTTCTGTCAGCTCGTTGTCCGGGAGAGGAGTGACCGGTATTACTTCCGCACCGTTTTGCGAGACTGAATAGTAATGATGGCACATCACAAAGTGCGGCCCCCCCTCATTATGGTCGGGGTCAATCTTTGAGTTGATTTTAAGCGTAATTTGCTCAGCCGCAAAAACACTGGGCGCAAGCGCTAACATGATCAGTAAAACCACAGAACAGAGCGCAGCAATTCTTTTCATATGGCGTGCGCCTCCTTTCCGCTTCCTCGCGCAATGAAAATCAGCACCGCCCCAACTACAGCACAAACAGCCCCGCATAAATACGGCAGCGCCCCGCCGGGCAGGGCGGACAACGGCACGGCGAGGGCGAATCCCGTGCTGAGACCGGCACCAAAACGGTTAACAAAAGACAGATCGGCGCGCTTGCCCCCGGAAAATTTAGTGCTTACCGAGCTGACAAGTCTGCGGACAAAACCTGTTCTTGAGGAAAAGGTGCGCAGGGCAACAAAAAACGCGGCAATGCCGACCATGCTGTTTTGAAGCGATGCACTGCCAACAAAAAAATTATAGGCTATCAGCGCCGCCCCTGCTCCGAGCAGCAAGCCGGCCACCTGTCCGCTGCTTTTTACGGAGAACTGGGAGAAAAGTTCTTTAAATGTGCCGCCTATTCCCTTCAAGGGGTTTTTACCGGATATAAGGGGTATGACAATGGAAAAAATGAAATAGGCGAATACACCCTTGCCGATTATTCCGCCGACAAGCCCCAAAATTCCACCCGACATTCCGCCCTGTGCAAAGGTCAGAAAGCTGAGAAACCCAAAAATTCCGGAATCGATTCCGAGCATGGGTAAAAGAATCAGCACAAGCCAGATGAGCGTTATCATAATGACCGGGACAATACGCTTTTTTTCTTTGAAGGCCCCTTTGATTTTGCCGAACAGATCACCGACAGCCTGTATGATCACCTGCAGCGGCCCGAGAATTTCGGCAACCCCTCCCGCGTCCTGCCTGAAGACCATCGCCCCCGCGGTCTCGGAGGCAAATACCGCAGTGCTGACAATATCGGACGCCACGGCTTTGATCTTGCTGTTTTTTTCTCCGGCTTCTGGCTTTGCCTGCATAGCGCCCGCGGCGTTTTGCTCCGTTGCCCTAGCGGAGCTTTCCTGTGCGGGTTGCGGCGCCTCTGTTTTTGCGCCGCAGCTCTTGCAGAAATTTGCGGTTCCGTCCATTTTATTGCCGCAACTCTGGCAAAAATGATCGTTCATCACCTGTCTCCTTTCAGCTGTTTTTAAGCAGAGGGTCCATCTTCTGCATTTACCCGGATTCACTTCATAAAATTGCATAGACGCCGCACGCATAATCTTTGCGTCTTTCGCGAAAAGCCTGCAAGCCCGGTTATCTCCCCCGATCGCTAAGATAACGCCTAAAACCGGTGTCCACTGAAAAGCATTTTCTGAAGACCTTGGATAAAAGGGTTTTCCAATCCAAAAGAGACGTCCAAAAGGCTGTTGAGCTTCTCGACAGATGTTTGCTTGTTGTATGGTTTTTCTCCACGGTAGCTGGAACGGGGTAGAGGGGCGATGGCTGCTGTCTTTCGACAGACAAACCCGAATGCTGCTTTTTGCCGGGCAGTTTTCTTATCCCTTGCACTTGAGACCATAATGGCTGGCCGGACAGCGGTATTCATATCTGCACTGCCCTTTACAATGCTTTTTTTAGCCCTTTGTTGAAGTGGCCCTGTTTCAAAAAGCTTTCCATCATAATAAAATTGTGTAATTTTGGCCTTGTTGAAAAATATAATCATGAAGGTCTTTTGCAGGGAAACCGGGGGGGGGCTGTTCTTTCGTCGCTGAAACCAAATAACTGTTGTGACAAACCGTAAACTTTGTTAACGTGTTTGATCAATTGATGAGCGCGTTGTGTTATGGGGTCCCTGTCCTTTATGGGTTGTTTTGTTGATAAAAATAAACTCAATAAAGGTTACCGGGTTCCCTATCACCTCAATGTTGTCATATTCCAAAGCGATCCCAAAGATCCAATAATCTACCCGGTTTTCGAATTTATCTGCGTTCCTGGTAAACGCTCAGATCGCCTTCAACACAAGGCTTTGCGCTATTTTTTCAAAGAACGCTTGCGGAGCTCCTGCACCGCAGCCTTTCTGGCACAATGGCTTCACCACAAAACAATATAACCCCCGAAAAAAAGAGATATTATCATGGCAAAATTATACTATTTTCCCTTCCAAAATGCAACAAGATTCTGCATTTATTGTGTTTAAGCTGTGATCGCGTCGTCTTGTAAATTACTTTGATAAAATGTCACCTATGGGAGAAGGCAGTCTGATTAGATCGATGTCCGGCCAACGCAGCCGCACAGGACACGGTGGGCAGATAAAAATGACGGCGGCTTCCCCACCGGCTGAAGGCGCTGCTTAACATCACCTGCAGGAAAAAAGAAACAGAGTGCGGAATACTTTCTGCAGCCGGCAAACGGGCCTTGCCGCTGTACCCGTTGATTTTGGGTAAAGAAGAGCCGCGGCTGTCACAAGACAGATCGGGCCGCGCTTGGCCCGGATTCGAAGGTGGGCGGGACCATGGAGCAAACAAAAAAACTAACGCTTTTTGAAGCGGCATCCATCATCGCCGGCCTGGGCGTGGGCGGCGGTGTGATGGCAGTTCCCTACCTGGCTTCACTGAACGGGATGATCCCCTTTGTGGCGATCATGCTGCTGGCCTACCTGGTCAGCCTCTTACTTCACCTGATGATCACCGAAATTGTGATGCGCGACGGCGGTGAATACCAGCTGGTGGAGCTGCTGGGCAAATATCTGTTTCCCCAAAGGCCCGCTTTGCGCCGGGTTTTTCTCTGGATTTTCTTTGGCTTGATTGTGTTCAGCTTCTACGCTCTTTTGGCCGGCTACATCGCCGGCGCCGGGGAGATTCTGGTCAGCCTGACCGGGTTGCCCTTCTGGGCCGGCAACATCATCTTTTACGGTGTAGCCGCAGGGGTGGTCTTTTTCGGTTTAAAGGTCATGGGGCTCAGCGAAAAATACGCCATCGCTGCTGCCGCCCTGATTTTGGCCGTCCTCTCCTGCGCCACTATCGCAAAACCTGCAGCCCCGGTAAGCCTTTTTACAGGCGGCGGCAAGGAGATGCTCGCTCTCTTCGGGATGATCATGTTTTGCTTTGCCAGTTTTTTTTCTATCCCCCAGGCCCGGGAAGGGCTCTACTGGCGAAAAAGCCTGCTCCCCTGGGCGGTAGTGCTGGGCTTGGGGATCAACTTCTGCTTTACCTTTGTCGTCACCTTGATGGCCCAACTCGCCTCCCCCGAGGTTACCGAGATGGCGATAATCGGCTGGGGCGGGGCCATCGGTCAATGGGCTTCCCTGACCGGCTCGATTTTCGTTTTTCTGGCCATTCTCACCAGTTACTGGGCCACCTCTTATGCTCTAACCACGATCATCGTGGAGCGGATGGGCTGGGGCTACCGGCCCTCCTGGCTCCTGGCAACCGCGCCCACATTGATTCTTGCCGTAAGCGGCTTAACCGGTTTTCTCGGATTCATGCGGTTGGCCGGCGGCGCGATTGCCGTACTGGTGGCTTTGCTGATCATTCCTGCGCTGAGAACAAGCCGCCACACAGCCCCCCAGGGATTGTTTAGCACCGGCCGGTGGGGCGATCTTGCCGGACAGCTCTTCATCGCGGCCGCTTATATCCTGGCAGCGATCGGTTCACTAATTGCCATTAAGTAGCGCCACCCTGTTGAAAGGAGCCGTAAACCAAATGTCTGCTGATGAACAGTTGTACTTCGGGGGTGAAATTTGCACGGTAGACCGGGATAGCCCCGCCGCGGAAGCGCTGGCGGTAAAAGAAGGCAAAATCGTCGCGGTAGGCTCAAAAGAAGCCTGCCGCAGCCTTCTGAGCAGCACTTATGAAGCTGTCGATCTGGCGGGATGTGCTCTTCTGCCCGGCTTTATCGATACCCACCTTCATCCCACCCTGATGGTCTTCTACGATCTGAACCTGAACCTGGAGGGCGTCTCCACTGT